>NZ_JAPZRB010000594.1:0-4592 GCF_027531105.1 Microcystis sp. LE18-22.4A | reverse complement strand
GCGCGACTTTTTACCCGGCCAAGCTTTTCTGGTCGGAACCCCCTAAGCCGAGTTTTCAAGGTGCTGCGCCGTCCACTTGGTTTTCGAGACTGGCCTTTTAATTCTAACGTAAAGCCAACCTAGAACGGCGGGGTTTCAGACGCAAATTTTCGATGATCGAGAATGGCTTTAGCTTGAATTAAAGCCGATCGCACTTGTTCAAAACCTGTGCCACCATAGCTATTACGGGCCGCCACCACCTGACGAGGAGCGATCGCGTCGTAGATATCGGCCTCAAAAGCTGGATGTAATTCTTGCCATTCGGTCAGGGTTAAATCTTTCAATAACTTACCCGCTGCCAAACTGCTTTTAACGACTTTCCCGACTAAATTATAAGCTTCTCGGAAGGGAATCCCCTTACTGGCTAAATAATCCGCCACATCCGTCGCATTAGAAAAATCTTCCGCCACCGCATTAGCTAATCGGTCGGTTTTAAATTGAATTCCGGTGGCTAAAAGTACCGTCATCGCTTGCAAACAAATCCGCACGGTTTTAACGCCATCAAATAACGCCTCCTTGTCCTCCTGCAAGTCTTTGTTATAGGCTAGGGGTAAACCCTTCATTAAGGTCAATAACGCCTGTAAATGCCCAAAAACCCGCCCTGTTTTGCCGCGCACTAATTCGGGAACATCGGGATTTTTTTTCTGGGGCATAATGCTAGATCCCGTGGCACAACTATCGGTGAGAGTGATAAAACTAAATTCTTGGGAAGACCAGAGAATTATTTCTTCGCTCAAACGGCTCAGGTGGACCATAATCAGACTAGCGGCCGTCATAAATTCAATGGCAAAATCTCGATCGCTGACTCCATCGAGACTATTGTTATAAACCTGCTCAAAATCGAGTAAATTGGCACTGTAATGACGATCAATAGGAAAAGTCGTCCCCGCTAAAGCACCACATCCTAGGGGCGAAATATTAGTCCTGGCGCGAATTTGCCCTAATCTTTGGTGATCCCGTTCGGCCATTTGAAAATAAGCGAGGAGATGATGGGCTAAACTAATCGGTTGAGCGCGCTGTAGGTGGGTATAACCGGGGATCAGGGTTTCCAGATGGTTTTCGGCGTGATTGACTAAAGCTTGCTGAAAATTGCGAATTTCTTGCCTAATATCATCGATTTGTTGTCTAAGATACAGACGAATATCCGTTCCTACCTGATCATTCCGCGAACGGGCCGTGTGCAGTTTTTTGCCCACATCTCCCACAATCTCGGTTAAACGACGTTCCACGGCAAAATGCACGTCCTCTTGATCGATGCCGGGGTTAAAGTTGCCGGTGCGGTATTCTTGACGAATTTGTTCCAATCCAGAGACGAGACTATCTGCTTCTTCGGGACTGATAATACCCGTATAGGCGAGCATTTTAGCGTGAGCGATTGATCCGGTGAGATCATACTCGATTAATTCGATATCAAAGCCAATACTGGCGTTAAATTCCACGATCGTAGGATGGAGACTACCTTCAAAGCGATCGCTCCAAGTTTTCTTTGCTGTCACTGTTTTCGTTAGATTATTGTGTATAAAGTTAACCAAAATATGCTGGACAATTTTGGGGAATAATCCGGCGCTGATAGCATTACCGCTTCAGGTTAGAAAAATCTCCAACCCTACAAGCATAAGAATAGCAAGAATTGCTCGCTCTGGCTGAATGCTGATAGGCGAAAAGCTAATAAGAAGTAAAACCTCGAAACAGATAACCGGCAATGAAACCGATTAATAGGGCCCATGCTTGCCCAGTTTTGACGAAATTTGAGAAGGATTTCTGGACATTGCCGATGATATCCACGTCTTGATCCGAAATAGTCATCAAGACATTGGTAAGGGGCGAAAAGTCGATCAAGACAGATAGATGATGGAAGATGTCGATCACGATGGCATTCCTCAAAAACGAAAATCTACAGAATAAGTTAACATGAAAACGACTAAATCAAAACCGCTTTTGTCTCCCTGGTGGTGAGTTGGAGAGGAGGTCACTTTCAAGATGCTTGAGATTGCCAGTAATAGGATAATAATAAATTGCCCGCTTTTGCTAAATCTTGACCAAAGGCGATAATTCCTTCTTCATGACCACTCATCACTAAAATTTGTTGCTCCTCTAGACGCTCTTCTTGACATAAACGGATAATTTCTGCGGCCATTTCTGGGGTTCCATAGGCGATATTTTCTTGAGTGGTCGGCACTCGATACATCAAATTTTGCCACAGGGGGCGATGATGAATATGAATCACCCCATTAATCTGGGGATTCGCTTCATAAATTGCTCCATGGGTGAGAGTTTCCGAAGAAGCGGCAATTGTTCCCCGACAAGTGACCCGATTTTCTCTCCAATCGTAGTCTATAACTGTGGTGTAATGGGATTCATTTAATACTGGAATCCCTCCAGTATTAGTGCCAGAAATAATAATTTTTTTGTCTATTTTTCCTCGTTTACTCACATTACCAAAACCGATTCC
Organism: Microcystis sp. LE18-22.4A; assembly: GCF_027531105.1. Taxonomy (NCBI): domain Bacteria; kingdom Bacillati; phylum Cyanobacteriota; class Cyanophyceae; order Chroococcales; family Microcystaceae; genus Microcystis; species Microcystis sp. LE18-22.4A. The sequence goes on along the minus strand of NZ_JAPZRB010000594.1, from coordinate 2,101 downwards.
GTTATCGTATTGACCGATTAATCCCAGTCGATAGAGGCGATTGCGCCAATAATTTAATTCTGCAATCTCTGAGCTTATTAAGGGATGGTCAGGAATCCAAGTACAATTGTATTTAACGTAGCCTTCGTCAATCATAGATTTTTCTGAAAATATTCGGGATAACTTTGACAAACTTTCTGCACAAATTCCTGGAGAGGATAGGAAATATTGGCGATATAATTATCTTTAATTACTTGGGAAAATAGGGGTAAAACTTCCGTGTCTAAGGCGGGGTTAAATAAGTTGATAGGTAGAATTAAATCGGAACATTCCCGCACATCAATGGTCTCAAAATTATCGGCTACAATTAACCAAAGAGGACGCACCCAAAGAGCAGAACGACTTTCGATCACCTGAATTACTTCTCCGTATAAAGTTCGATTTTTGCAGAATAAACTAACAATTTGATGGGGAGTAAATGTGTTCATAGACAATTCTAGTTTTCCTCGACACTATAGCAGTTATCTTAATGGTGAAGTACAAAGTTTTTCTTTTCGGGAACGACGGAACTGCGGAACAGTTTAGTGATCACATTGTAAAAGGATAAACCTCTTAGCTTATTTTGATTTCCCAACCTTTGTTTCTGCCACTTTTTGGGCAAAAAAGCCCAAAACTCTTTGATAGCAAGACTTACACCGATATTCAGCCAACTCTTGATAGAAGCTCAAATCACCCACACCGAGGAACTACCCATGAAATCCTTTGCCCGTCTCACCATCGTCAGCCTAATCACTGAACTTCCCCCGTATAAATATACTAGCTATGGCTAAAAGTCTTACAGAGCCTGAGTTAAAGCAATGTAATACTAATGGTATACTGAACACAAGCTCCTGAAATCCTTACGCGGATAGGGTTTGAAGCAAAATTTTTCAAATTTGACCTTTTTGCCATTATAGCTTGTTTCAGGGGAGAAAACCATCAAAAACATGGCTACAAAAAAAATCGCCGACTCTAGGGATTAATGACATCATCTGTGATAATAAGGTTAGCGATCACTATACAGCCAACTCCACAGAATCGCTCTACTCTAGATACAGTCAACGGTACAGCCATTTTCAAGGGTAAAATGTACCCAGTGGCGGCTTGTCAATCAAGGTTTTGTTAATTTTTTAGCATTTATGTATTGGGCAAATCCAGACCCTACTTAGTTATTTTATAAAGCCAATATCGCTTTTTATCCTTATCACTGACTATAAGCTGAGTATTGTAACCATTAGTCTCGATTTGCTGAATTAATTGATCAGAGGGGATGTATAGAAATATATTGTCAAATTTACTACCTATTTGCTCTAATTTAGATAGTTTTTCTTCTAGTTCCTTTTGATTTTCCCCATAGACAACCTGTAGATAAACATCTGAATTGAGTAAGTGAGTTAAAGCCAGAACTCGATAGTACAGATCATCAGTAATTACTAAGACATTAGGTGATTTGTTAATTACTTCAGCAATCTGTAAGTTCATAATAGGTACAATTCCTTGAGTTCTTCCCGTAGGAGATTTAGCAATAGCCAGAGAGGAAAATATTCCTAGAGAAATTATGGCTATGCTGATCAATTGCCATAACCTTCTTTTGATAGGCTTTTCAACACCATGAAAAGCTTTAGAAGCAAGTAAATAAGCAACAGACAGACTAACCCCTATATAACTTGGAGTAAGATAGCGAGAGTATATAGTTCTTCTACCACCTTGCAAAAAGTCGGGAATAATCTGGGATAGACCAGGTATGATAACTAATAGAGCTATAAATAAGAAAGTATGAAATGGAGCCTGGCGATACATAAACCAAAAGGAATATATAATGATAATAAATATTAGATATGGTAAGGGGTTTTTAAAATTGAACTGGTTGTTAAAATCCACTAAAACTGTGGATGTATTAAAAATAATTGTTAATATTCTTTCAAGGACACTAATTTGAAAGTTATGGCTCTTCGTTACCCTTTATGCTAAATCAACAGACAAGATGCCAAGATAACATACTTCTAACCCAAAAATTCCGAAAGTTTCTAAAGCCATAGCCTCTCCGTTTTATTAGTTTAAGTTTATTGTTGATTCCCTCGAC
>NZ_JAPZRB010000548.1:0-9908 GCF_027531105.1 Microcystis sp. LE18-22.4A | reverse complement strand
TGCGTCGTCCCATGATTGAAGCTTCCGAAAGAACCATCGGTGTCACCCAAGCGCGGGGAACCCATACACAGGTACTAGGAATTAAAGTTTAACCTAAGACGCAAGTGGGAAGTGGGAAGTGGGGTGTAGGGTGTAGGGTGTGGGGTGTAGGGTGTAGGGTGTAGGGTGTGGGGTGTAGGGTGTGGGGTGTGGGGTGTGGGGTGTGGGGTGTGGGGTGTGGGGTGTAGGGTGTAGGGTGTAGGGTGTAGGGTGTAGGGTGTAGGGTGTGGGGTGTGGGGTGTAGGGTGTAGGGTGTAGGGTGTAGGGTGTAGGGTGTAGGGTGTAGGGTGTGGGGTGTGGGGTGTGGGGTGTAGGGTGTAGGGTGTAGGGTGTGGGAAGTGGGAAGCTTTTCAGTAAACAGTAATCAGTGAACTGAAAACTCACATCTGATAACTGATAACTGATAACTGATAACTGATAACTGATAACTGATAACTGCCAGACAAGCCGGACAAAGTTAAGTTATATTAAGATTACTCAGAATGCGTCCTCGTCCCATTCAGAAATCTCATGACTCAACCGCAAGCGCAACGCATCCTCTACGTTAGACTCCCCTGTAACCCCATTTTCCCCATCGGTGTCGTTTACCTTTCCGACCACGTTCATAAACTATTCCCCGACATCGAACAAAGGATTTTTGACCTTGGCACCGTCCCCCCCTTAGACTTTAACCAGGCACTCGATCGCTGTGTTGACGAATTTCGGCCGACCCTGCTAGTATTCTCCTGGCGGGATATTCAAATATATGCCCCCGTCGGTGGTCGCGGTGGCAATCCCCTGCAAAACGCCTTTGAATTTTACTACGCTAAAAACCCCCTAATCAAGCTGCGAGGTGCTTTAGGAGGTTTAAAGGTGACGACAGCCTACTACGGCGAATTATGGCGCAATCAGGGACTAATTCGCCGAGGGTTGCAGCGGGCAAAAAAATACCATCCCGAAGCGCGAGTTATCGTCGGGGGTGGTGCCGTCAGTGTTTTCTATGAACAACTAAAAACCAAACTGCCCATAGGAACAATTGTATCAGTGGGAGAAGGGGAAACCCTGCTAGAAAAATTCCTCTCCGGCCGGGACTTTAGCGATGAACGTTGTTATGTCGTCGGAGAAACCACACCCCGGCCGCGTTTAATCCACGAATCCCCCACCCCCTTAGAAAAATCCGCTTGTAACTACGACTACATCGCCAGTATTTGGCCGGAATTTTCCTACTATTTCCAAGAAAACGACTTTTATATCGGGGTACAAACCAAGCGCGGCTGTCCCCATAACTGCTGCTACTGCATCTATACCGTCGTCGAAGGGAAACAAGTACGCATTAATCCTGCCGATGAAGTAGTTAAGGAAATGCGCCAATTATACGACCGCGGCATTCGCAATTTCTGGTTTACCGATGCCCAATTTATCCCCGCCAGAAAATTTATCGACGATGTAGAAGAACTATTAGAAAAAATCCTCGATACTGGGATGAAAGATATCCGTTGGGCTGCCTATATTCGTGCCGATAATCTCACCCCGAAACTGTGCGATTTAATGGTAAAAACAGGCATGAACTACTTTGAAATTGGTATCACCAGTGGTTCTCAGGAATTAGTCCGCAAAATGCGGATGGGCTATAATTTGCGGACAGTTCTGCAAAATTGTCGGGACTTAAAAGCGGCCGGTTTTAATGATCTGGTTTCGGTAAATTATTCCTTTAATGTTATTGATGAAACCCTGGAAACTATTCGTCAAACTATCGCCTATCATCGGGAATTAGAAAACATTTTTGGAGTCGATAAAGTGGAACCAGCCATCTTTTTTATCGGACTACAACCCCACACCCATCTAGAAGAATACGCCTTCAAAAAAGAAATTATTAAACCCGACTACGATCCCATGAGTTTAATGCCCTGGACAGCCAAAAAACTGCTCTGGAATCCTGAACCTTTGGGGTCATTCTTTGGCGAAGTTTGTCTGCAAGCATGGCGACAAAATCCCGATGATTTTGGACGGGAAGTGCTGAAAATTTTGGAAGCAAGACTAGGGAAAGCCGATTTAGAATCCGCTTTAACCGCACCGATAGAAACTAAGGAAAAAGTCTTAATTCCTGCTTAAAAATTAATTTTAGTCAATCCCAAGGCAGCAATTAGCGTTACCATGAGTCTGAAATCAGGAGATGATCAAAATTCCTTTACTGGTAACTGCAAAATGACCGACCATCGCCCCCATTGGCTAGAATTAGCGGAATATATCGCCCTAGTATTAACCCTGCTTACCCTTATGGCCATGGGTGCGGGGTTTTTGCCTTTGTTCCTCCTAGTAGTGACTTTCGGGTTGAATATTCTCAATCGTCTCCGAGAAAGAACCCTACAACGTCAACGCTTAACTGAAATGACCGGTCATTTACAGAGTCAGTGGGAAGAAGAAAAAGAAGCTTTATCAGCACAAATACAGTCCCTCAGTCCCGCGGTGGCCAGGGATAACGCCCGTGCGGTCGCAGAATTAGAGGAGAATATTCTCGCCCTCGAACAGTCCTACAATCAAATTATTCAATACATCAACCGTAACGCGCTGCTGGAACGCATCGAACATCTGGAAAAATCCTACGGTCGCTTACACAGAGAGATTTTGCCGATTAACGAAGAATCGGCGGATATTAGCGCAACAAAAGCGGAAAATGAGCCACAAATCACCCTACCCGCCCTTAATTTAACTCCTACTTCCCCCCCCGTCGATATACCCCATTGGCACTATTATCGCCGTCTGACCGCCCATCGGGAAATGATCACGGCGATCGCAATTACCGAGGATCAACGGTTTTTAATGAGCGTTAGTTGGGATCGTACCCTAAAAATCTGGGATTTTGCGAGAGGAACCCTGATTAATACGGTTGAAGCTCATGATCAGGGCATTTTAGCCCTAGCAGTCACCGGAAACGGCGATTATCATCTAGCGACGGGAGGATTCGATCAAACCGTTAAATTATGGACTTTAGCCAGCGATGCCAATAATCTGGAATTAAATCAAATTTTCCTCGGTCATCTCGGTTCGATTCACGGCCTAGATTTTGCCCCCCGTTGGCATTTTTTGGTTAGTGGTAGTTACGATCAAACCCTAAAACAGTGGAATTTAGAGCAGGAAACCGAAGAATTTAGTTCCTATGACAGTCTGGGGGCAATTTATGCCCTAGCAGTGGCTCCTAATCAAGATTTTATCGCCGCAGCTGGAGGTGATGGCACTGTCACCCTCTGGCAATTAGGATCGGGAGAAAAAATCGCCGTCTTATCAGGTAACATTTCTTCGGTGCAGAGTCTTGCGATCGCTGCCGATGGTCAGATTATTGCCGCCGGTTGTGTGGATGGTACGGTGAAAATCTGGCAATACGATCGAGAGAAAAGCGGTCATTTTGCGCCAATTCGGGTGATCAATGCCCATAATGGTCAGGTGACAAGCTTGGTATTCGGAGAGGAGGGTCAATGGTTATTTACGGGGGGAACCGACGGAGAGATTAAAATCTGGTTAGCTAATTATCAACAGGCGATCGCAACTCTCAGCGCCACCAATGGGCGATCATCGCCAATTTCCAGTTTAGTTCTCAGCCCCGATTATTGCCACCTAGCGGCGGCGGCGGCCGACGGCAGCATCACCATCTGGGAAAATATCACTTAATGGTCGATCGAACTAGAAAAATTGTATAATGTAATGTCCCGGACTCGGTCGGGCCAGTTTGACCCGAAGAAAAAGTGACTGAGTTAACTGTCGTTTCTGCCCAATAGTTGTCAACCCAGATCATTACCCATAGTAAAAAATTCAGAATGAAGACTCCAACAGATCAAAGATTTGATTACGTCAAAATCGGTTTAGCGTCCCCCGAGAGAATTCGGCAATGGGGAGAAAGAACCCTACCTAACGGTCAAGTCGTCGGAGAAGTAACCAAACCAGAAACGATCAACTATCGGACTCTTAAACCGGAAATGGATGGGTTATTCTGCGAGAAAATTTTTGGCCCCTCCAAGGACTGGGAATGTTGGTGCGGTAAATACAAACGCGTCCGTCACCGGGGGATTGTCTGTGAACGTTGCGGGGTAGAAGTCACCGAGTCCCGGGTACGTCGTCATCGCATGGGTTTTATCAAATTAGCTGCCCCTGTCACCCACGTTTGGTATCTCAAAGGTATTCCCAGTTATCTCAGTATCCTGCTCGATATGCCCCTGCGGGACGTGGAGCAGATCGTCTATTTTAATGCCTATGTGGTTCTCGATCCGGGTAACGCGGGCAATCTTAGTTATAAACAACTCCTCAGCGAAGATCAATGGTTAGAGATCGAAGAAGAAATCTACGCGGAGGATTCGGAATTAGTCGGTATTGAAGTGGGTATCGGGGCCGAGGCTATCCAAAGACTCTTACAGGAAATTAACCTGGAAGAAGAAGCGGAAAGACTGCGGACGGAAATTGTCGAAAGTAAAGGGCAAAAACGAGCAAAATTAATTAAACGTCTCCGGGTAATCGATAACTTTATCGCCACGGGTTCTCAGGCAGAATGGATGGTTTTAAGCGTAATTCCCGTGATTCCCCCCGATTTACGCCCGATGGTGCAGTTGGACGGCGGCCGTTTTGCCACCTCTGACCTGAACGATCTCTACCGTCGGGTGATTAACCGCAATAACCGTTTATCCCGTCTGCAAGAAATTCTCGCCCCCGAAATTATCGTCCGTAACGAAAAACGGATGTTACAGGAGGCCGTCGATGCTTTAATTGATAACGGTCGTCGCGGTCGCACGGTGGTGGGGGCCAATAATCGCGCCCTGAAGTCTTTATCGGATATTATCGAGGGTAAACAGGGGCGTTTCCGTCAAAATCTCCTCGGTAAACGGGTTGACTATTCGGGACGTTCGGTTATCGTTGTCGGCCCGAAGTTGAAGATCTATCAATGCGGTTTACCCCGGGAAATGGCGATCGAATTGTTCCAACCCTTCGTTATCCATCGTTTAATTAAATTAGGCATCGTCAATAATATCAAGGCAGCCAAGAAAATGATCCAACGGGGGGATGCTAATGTTTGGCACGTCTTGGATGAAGTGATCACGGGACACCCGGTGATGTTAAACCGCGCCCCCACCCTGCACCGTTTGGGCATTCAAGCGTTTGAACCGATACTGGTGGAGGGCCGGGCGATTCAGTTACATCCCCTCGTCTGTCCCGCTTTTAACGCTGACTTTGACGGGGACCAAATGGCCGTACATATTCCCCTCTCCCTGGAGGCACAATCGGAAGCGCGCTTATTGATGTTGGCCTGTCATAATATTCTCTCACCGGCGACCGGTCGCCCGATTGTTGCCCCTTCTCAGGATATGGTTTTGGGTTGTTATTATCTCACGGCCGAAAATCCCAAGGCCCAAAAGGGTGGAGGTCGTTATTTCGCCAGCATGGATGACGCTATTCGCTCTTTCGATCAGGGATTGGTGGATCTGCACGCTTCTGTGTGGTTGCGTTTACCGGTCGGAGAAAAGGTGAAAACCAATAAACCCGATGAGGAAGTCCTGGAAACGGAAACTCTCCCCGATGGCAGCATCTGGAAATATTATCGGGAGCGCAAAACCCGGGAGAAGGATGGTGAGATAATTTCTCAGTATGTGCGTACTACTGTAGGGCGAATTATCTACAATAAGACGATTCTAGAGGCTTTGGTGGTCTAGAGAGAGATTAGGTTAGGGTGGGCATTGCCCACCTTAATTTTTAGGCTAAAGCGGCAATACATTCTATTTCCACTAGCACATCTTTGGGAAGACGGGCCACCTCCACACAGGCCCGGGCCGGGGCAGTTTCCGGGGGGAAATAACGGGCATAAACTTGATTCATCGCCCCGAAATTGGCTAAATCCGAGAGAAAGACGGTAGTTTTCACCACATTTGACCAATTAGCCCCAGCAGCGGTTAAAATGCCCTCCAGATTGGCCATAACTTGTTCGGTTTGGGTGCTAATTTCCCCGGAGACGATTTCACCCGTGACGGGATCTAGGGGAATTTGTCCCGCAACAAAGAGAAAAGGACCAGGAGCGGCGATCGCTTGATTATAGGGACCCACAGGGGCCGGAGCTTTATCAGTACGGATGACCTGATTATTCATGGGCAGGATAGTTAAAAAAGATGACATTGAATCAATTGAATATTTTCCCAGTTTTTCGATCGCTTGCAGTTAATTTTCGCCGGTTAGGGGATTTAATTTTGACTGATTGTCTTTGTCGAAGGTGCGCTAAAAGCGATTGTACGAGAAATAAGTCAACACTTATGACGCTGCAATTCTGCATCTAACTCTGTTAACAAAGCATATATTCTATCAAAATCATGTTTAGTTTTAGAAGGAGCGTCATAGGTTCTCAAAGTACCTTTAGTATGAGTATGAGCCGCTCGATTGCGACTTTTCTTTAGATTAACAAGATCACCTTTTAAAGCACTAATTTTATCAGTTTTTTCTAACTTTTTTTCAATTTTTTCTAATGTTGCTAAACCAATAACTATCATCAACATTTTTCTAAAAGCTTCATATTGAAAGTTAGAGTTAGGCTTAATAATCTCGTCTTTGATGAATTTTTGGTTAGCTGGGGACTTTAAGCATCGTTTAGCACATCTTAAAACTATATCATCCATAGTTTCCTCGATCCAGCCACATAATTCTATAAGAGCTAGTTTAGAATAAAAAATTTTTTTATCATCAGTTGTAGAGTCATTATAGAGTTTATCAAGCCTGTTTAGCGTCTTGAATAAATAACTTTTAGTAATCATTACCAGTAGAAGTAGATGAAAAAATTTTGATAGATGTATTAATTCTCTCTAAAGCCTTATCTTTTCGATACATACCACCAGATAAATTTTTAGTTAAAAATGGTTCAGATTTTATTAATCTAGAATACTTGTCTTGTAATTCATCATTGGAGAGATTGACTAAAGTATCTAAATTTTTGGCAACTCCTAACAGAATTCCCTCAGCAATAACTTTACTGGTTTTGAGAGGTTCCTCTTTGAAGATTCTATCATAAATCAAGTCAACAGTTTGCTTAAATAATTCATCTTTATCTTGAATAAAATCTTCATGAGCCAATCTATGTTTATGCATATAATCATTTAAAAATCCGGTCAATTTCCCCTTGTAGTTCTGATATCCATCATAAAAAGCAAAGAAACGAAGAACTAATTCTTCATCTTCAAATCGAGATGCTTTTTTCTGCTTTCGATCCATCAGCAAAAGCCAGTTTTCATATTGAGCGCATTCTTTTAAAAAAGTATTAAACTCGCCATTATAGATACAATTTCTGATCTCCTGATTATTAAGTTTTACTCCACCGGTATTTAAGCGATGGAAAATGTTAAAAATATAATTATTATGAGTTTTTTTGCTGGAGTCGTAGCGAATCATGGTGATGGGAATAGTCATATTTTCTACGCGTTCATATAATTCTTCATGCTGAGTTTTTATTTCCTCAACTGTTTTTCCAGAAATAGACGAATCTACATCAGCTAATTTTGATAGCTTCCAATTTTCAGTAGTTAAAAATTTGACGATGGTACTAATTCGTTGTAATCCATCGATGATATAGCGTTTATCTGTCTTATAGTCAAGACTAATACACATACTAGGAATCGGTAACTGTTTCATTAAACTATCAATAAAACGAGTTTGTTGTGGATCAGTCCACACCACATCTCTTTGAAAATCTGGATCGATAACCAATTGTTTTTTTTGATACATTCTAACTAGATCAGAGCAGGATCGCTGCTCATTGTAAGCAATAATATCTACAGGAGGAAAATCCACATCATCTTCTTCCTCTAGATACTTTTCTTCTTCGGCTGCTAGTAATTTCTCTTCTTGACTGAGATAATTAACCATAATTTTTATCCCTCCTAATATTGCCAATTCAAAAATGAAACGCACGACTCCTTAAGAGTTGACAGAAAAAGGCTCATCAGGTACTGTCTGATCAATACAACAACAGATCAGACCCAAAAACGAAGCCGCCAACATCTTAACATAGAACAAAGAAACTTGCTCTACCAACTTGGTCAAGAGGGAAATTTATCTCAACGGCAAATGGCAGCTGGGATGTCATCAAAGCACTACCAAAGCGAGAATTAAGAAGGAATCAAGGTTCCCTCGGATGCTATCTACTGAAAATTGGTATCTTCATCGATTAAGTTAGCAATGGGAGTATAATAATCCAGTAATCCAGTGACAGGATAACGGTCTGCTAGAGCGATCGAGGGAATATAAGGTATGATTAGATAGTCTTCTGAATCTATATCTAAATCATGATCGGTAGTTTCATCTATATCTATATTTTTGTCAATATCCTTTTGTAAAATTTGCCAAGCATGAATAACTTTAGTTATTCCCGTATCACTTAAATCGGGAACGGGTGAAAAAACAAAATTAAGCGAAAGTCGGCCAAAAGAAGTCAAAGATTGCAAAAGAAGCTCGATTCCTTTTTGATTTTGTTCGTTAGGAAATAAAAAAATAATTGCTTCGTTGGCTGCCTGTAGTAAAGATAAAGCTCCCCATTCATTGATTCCAGTACACGAATCTACTAAGATAAGATCAGGTTTTAACTGATTTTGAATCTCTCGACTAAAAGTTGACCAGAGTGTTTCCCCATTATCGAGAATTGTTGTTGCTCGCAGATCATCAACTTTAGCAATGTAATCAAGACTCAAATAACCCGCAGGAACAATAAATAGTCTTCCCGTTGCATCGGGAATATTAACTTCTCCAAATATTTTAGTGATATTAATCTTTGCTTCTACACCTTCTGGTAAATAGGATTTTTCATAAAAATAGTCCACAATTCCGTATTCCGGTAAGGGATTTAAGGGAAAAGCTGTGCTTAACCCCGGTGCTTCTAAATCCAAGTCAACAGCTACTACTTTACGACCTCGCATCGCTAAAATCCAAGCAACATGAATTAAAGCAGTTGTCCTACCTACTCCCCCTTTAAAAGAATAAAAAGTTACGGTTCTAGGAAGACAAAGTTCAGGAGAAGACGGTGATTGATTTTGTGGATTAGCTGACCACAAGGCTAAATCTTGCCAAGTGTGAATTGATTTTGCGTCCAGAAGTTGTGGAGCTTTTAGATCGAGAGAGGCTGCCTCCTGAATAGTATATAAAGATATAAAACCTAAAAATTTATACTGTTGTTCTATGTCATTTTTAACCGCTTCTCTTCGCTGAGTTGTTGATAAATTTTCAAACTTATCACTGACGATAGTTATATTCAAAAGTCCAGCAGTAGATACATTGAGATCAACCCATTCTTGTGCTTTTTTCTGCACATATATATCTGTTAATTTTTGTTTCAGTGATCTTAACCAAGTTTCTGACATAACTATCTCCTTAAAGTTGAGTAGCTTGTTTCTGAAGCCATCTTGTCAGACCTGTATAAGCTGATAACCACTCTTTGTATTTATCGTCATTCGGCTCACTGCTGGAATAACGCATATCTATAAAATTTTGACTAGGGTTTTCTACCGGTTTTTCTACTATATTAATCCATTTTATCACGTCTGGATAATTTTGAACTCTCGAATAGAGACGATTATTACTTTTTAGAGCAGCTGTCAAACTGTGACCCGGATTAGTTATGGTATGTCCGGGGTTATTGGACTTAGTTTTCCATTCTTGACTGGATACCGAAGCTAAGATCATAGATTTCAGCAAACATTCGATCGTAATACCTCCAAAGTGCATAGCAGCTATTTTCCGGTTCTTCGTTACTTAGTATGGTTCGAGCGGGGGGCATAAATCGACTAAATCCTTATCTGGCAATAGATTTAATTGATTAGTTCGCTCTAGCTCGAAAATAATTGACAAAAATCGCCAAATGTCTTTCTCTATAAGAGTTT
>NZ_JAPZRB010000118.1:0-9553 GCF_027531105.1 Microcystis sp. LE18-22.4A | reverse complement strand
ATCAATGTCCTAACTGTAAAACAGTCTTAGATAGGGATCATAATGCAGCAATAAATATTCTTAAAAAAGGGTTACAATATTTGGGAAATTATCTCAACGGTACTGTTGGGCAAACAGAAACCGACCCAAACGCCTTGGGAGAGTCCGGTCTCTGGATTCTTAATGGAGACATTGAGAATCTAAGCTGTCTCGTTGAACAAGGAATTTCTAACAGCGATGTGGAAAGAATCCCCCGTCACAGCGTAGCTTGACGGTGGGAGTATGTCAACTCACCTTGGCGGCGTATTATTGACAATATTGAGAGCATAAAGGCGAAAACGCTCTAGATCGGCTTGCAGGGTTGATTCCACCACTCGACCGAGGAAAAGATTATCCATCAATTTTCCTAACCAACCTGGTATAGCATAGGCTGCTGTCAGTCGCACAATACTCCTACCATGACGGTCATAAAAACGAATGGCCCCGCGGTTAGGCAAACCGTCCACGGATTCCCATTGAATCATCTGGTGGGGGACAATTTTCAGTATCCGTGACAACCAAGTAAATTCTAGACCACCACTGGCTAACTTCCAACGGGAAAGCTCTGGCTCCTCCTCTAGAATTTTCACCGATTCGATCCATTTCATCCACTGGGGCATTTGTTCTAAATCTGACCAGAGAGCCCAAACCAGATCGATCGGCGCGTCCACTTCTACCTGTACACTATGTTCTAACCAAGTCATTCGTTAATTCTGGCGATGCTGAATATTTCTATGATAACGGCTATTAGTCTTTAGCTTTTGACTCAATGATAAAATAAAAACAATCTTCGAGGTTTAATTTTACTATGTTAATCAGAAAACTGCTCGAATGTGAGGAATTCATCGCCGGTGATCATACCCGATTGCGCGAGTTATTGCATCCCGATAAACAGCCGTTAAATCTACGTTATAGTTTAGCCCACGCCTGGGTAGATGTGGGGGAAACTTCTACTCCCCACGCTTTAAAAACTGCGGAAGTTTATTATATTTTGCAAGGACAAGGGGAAATGCACATCGATGAGGAAGTGCAATTAGTGACTGTCGGTGCTGCCATTTATATACCTCCTCTAGCTAAACAATATATTCATAATTGTGGGGAGGAACCATTAATTTTCTTGTGCATTGTCGATCCTGCTTGGCGACTAGAAGACGAAATTATCTTTGAGTAAACCTAATGAATATTGGCATTATTGGACTGGGTTTAATTGGTGGTTCCTTGAGCTTAGATTTCCGCTTACAAGGTTATAAAGTTTTGGGAGTTTCTCGTCAACAATACACCTGTGATATCGCTGTACAAAAAGGAGTGGTAGATGAATCTAGCACCAGTTTAGAATTATTAGCTACTGCCGATTTAATCTTTATCTGTACTCCTATACATTTAATTGTGCCAACTTTGGAAAAATTAACTCCCTATTTAAAAACCCAAACCATTGTCACCGATGTGGGATCAGTTAAAGGGGTAATTGTAGCCAATTGTGGCCAATTGTGGCCAAATTTTGTCGGTAGTCATCCTATGGCTGGGAAAACCGAACAGGGAATTAATGCGGCAGAATGTGGTTTATTTGTCAATGCCCCATATCTGATTACTCCCCTTGAATCTACCCCTAACTTTGCCGTGGAAATCTTAACTGAAATCGTGCAGAAATTAGGCTGTAAAATTTATTATTCCTCCCCCGAAGAACACGATCGAGCCGTGGCATGGATTTCCCATCTGCCAGTAATGATTAGTACCAGTTTAATCCAAGCTTGTGCGAAAGAACAAGACCTGAATATTCGAGAATTAGCGGAAAATTTAGCTAGTTCTGGTTTTCGCGATACCAGTCGCGTCGGTGGTGGCAATCCCGAATTAGGTTTAATGATGGCTAAATACAATCGTCAAGCTTTATTGATATCTTTGGCAAATTATCGGCAAAATCTTGATAAAGTTATTGACTATATTACAGGGGAAAAATGGCAGGAACTAGAGGAAATTCTCCTCTCTAGTCATCAATATCGAGCCAATTTTATTCAATCAAAATAACGTTTTGCCAGCAATTATACCCCAAGGCTGTATTATAGATTTATCCTCAGTAAATCAAGGCAATAATATGAACACCTTTTTTGACTTTGAAGCCGAATTTGTGGACTCCTTACGTTGCATACCAATGACCGTGAGAATGAAACTAGATACCTGTGGAGTTAAATTAAAATTATCCCATTGGATGCAGTTGAGTCAACCGGAAAGAATGGTATTAGTTAATATGGCTTGTACGACGGCAGCAGAAGCCAAAATCTATCGAGATTTTCTGCAAAAATTAATCGCCGAAAAAACTGGCAATCCCCCGGAAGAACTAGCAATAGATCGCGATCCTGCTTGGCTAGATGATAGCCAGATTCCCGATACAGTCCGAGAAAAAGCTAGAGAATTCCAGATCGACATTAGTTTAGAACAATGGCAAAAATTGCCACCATCCCAACGGTTTGCCCTGATTAAACTCAGTCGTCCGGGTCATGAAAATCTCAACTTCTATCCGGCCCTGAAAGAGTTCCATATAGTCGATGCCTAACTCAAGAACCTATGCTATATTAAGTTTGTTTCTACCTTACTTTGGCGAGAAATTAGTATTTTATACCAGATCAATCTCGAATTAAAACGGGGGGAAATAGCGGCTGATAGCTGGTTTAATTAGTCCCAGCAAAGGTGAGATTTTCTGCCCTGGCAAACCTTAACGGGACTTAATAAATAAATTGCAGGAACTCGCTGCTCTGGAACTTGGTCAATTCTCTTAATAAAAATGATAATTAATGAGCATATTCTTGGAAAATAATTATACAGTTTCCATCCAGTCAAAAACTTGATTCAATTGCGACAAATCGATTAAACCGTACTGCCATAAAACCATCGGCAAAGAACCCACCGATGCTTCACAGAGACGCACAGCCATATCGAGGGAACGGGGGGAAATTGCTAATTTTTCCAAGAGGAAAGTGCGGAGTTGTTTTTGTTGATGAGCTTCCATGATTAAGGATCATTGGTAATGATAATCGGATTATTGAATAACTTATCCTCTATTAAAAAGAGATGCTTCCCTCACGGGGATCACCCAATTGGGTGATTTTGTCCACCAATCGGAATAATTTCAGAATTTATTCATAATATGTCCTACTATCCCGAAATTGCTAGTAGGGATATCAACACTTCCTTTACTTAGAAAAACGAGAAAGGGGAACTTTTGGGATAAGCTATTGATAACCTAGTTTTTGATCGAGTAGGAGAGAACCTCAATGAGTCATGTTCCTCAAGTTTCCGTGATTATTCCTTGCTATAATCAAGGTCGCTATCTTGATGATGCGATCACATCTATTTTAGTACAAACATACCAAAACTTTGAAATCCTGGTCGTTGATGATGGATCCACAGAACCAGAAACCATCGAGATTTTACAAAATTATCAACAGCCAAAAACCCGGATCATCCGCACAGAAAATCAAGGGGTTGCCACAGCGAGAAATCTAGGAATTGCCCAAGGGCAAGGAACCTATATTCTTCCCCTTGATGCCGATGATAAAATTGCCGATTCCTATCTAGAAAAAGCGGTTACTTTGCTAGAAAGTAATGAGCAATTAGGTATAGTTTATTGCGAAGCGGAGTATTTTGGTGATAGACAAGGAATTTGGCCGCTGCCTGAGTATAAATTTCCCGATATATTAGTAGATAATATGATATTTTGCTCCGGTTTATTTCGGAAATCCGATTGGGAAACTGTGGGCGGCTATAATACTAATTTAATTTATGGTTGGGAAGATCACGATTTTTGGTTATCTCTGATCGAATTAGGTCGAGAAGTCTATCGTATCCCAGAAGTGTTATTTTTCTATCGACAAAAAGCTGATTCTATGAGTCGCTCAATGACCGCAGAAAACTATATTTATTCCTATACGCAACTTTTTTATAATCATCCCCAACTTTACTCCCAAAATATCCAAGCCATTTTTGCCGCTTTAGTCACCTTAAGAGTCGATATATTCGCTCAGTTGGAACGGGCTAGAGAACGAATTAAACAATTAGAAATTCATGAACAAGAATTACAACAAGACTTGCAAAAAACCCAATTGGATTATCGAGAAGCTGACAGTAAAATAGCCGCCATGGAAAAAAGTAAATTCTGGCAAATGAGAAGAGCTTGGATTAAAATGCAAAAATTGCTAGGTTTGCTGGAAAAAGACCCAATTTATTCCTAATGGAACTTCAACGCTAAACAAAGATCGAATCGATTATAATCATTACAGAGTCAGCACTTTACGATTTGACTTCTGGATCAGGGTGTCAAGATTTAGATCGTCGATAATTCCTCGCCGGTTGGCGAGTTCTCCCTGTTTCATGGTTTCTTCTAGTTCGTTGCTTTGGGTTTCCCAGTATTGAGTGCATTTTAGTCGGTCTTTGGGGTTGTAGATTTTGGCATCGGGGAGGACAATGGGGAAGATGGGATCGTAGAAATCTCCATTTTTTGCGATCTCGATTAACTCGAACATACAGTTAGACGATTTCAGGTAAGTGGTCGGACAAAAGTAAAGTTAACCATGGGAGTCAGGAGTCAGGAGTCAGCAAGAATTGCCAGAATTACATTTCTTAAGACAGACGACAGAATTTATGTCCGACTACTTATTTATCGCTAATGACGAGGAGAACACAGTTTCCCCCTAATCTTAATGAGCAACTAATTACTTTTGCCTATAATTTAGCAACGAGAAACGAATATATCCAGATGAGCTTAAGTAATTTTATTGAAAACTTCCAATTAATTTTTGATAATTTTGAGCAGAAAAATAGTCAACAAGATAAATACATAAGTGAGATTCGTGGTAATTTCATTGATCATAAAACTTGCTTGGATAACATAAAACAAGCAATAATCGATGTCAAAAATGATCTAGATAATATCTAGCCCATTGCTAGTTCATAGTAGTAACACAAAAAGTAAGCTTTTAGAATATTCTTCAAAAAGAAATAAGGAATACAGCTTAAGACTTATTTTAGAAATCAGGAAACATTTTTTGGCAACCGAAAGTGATCCTGAAATACAGCCGATAAATACTTATTTTACAAGGATGATAATTGATGCTAACGTGGCCTTTGAAGCAGTAGTCAATATGGATAAATTCAGAAAAAATCTTAGCACAAGTAGCCACAAAAATTGATAATATCGAGGGTAGAACTGAAAAAAGCAATTTAGCCGCCGCTACAGCAATTCTGGCGGGGTTAGTATTAAGTAAGGAAATCATCAGAAGCTTATTAAGAGAAGAAATTATGGGCGAATCAGTCCAGGACATCCAAAAAAAAGGAAGACAATAAGAAGCGGTTGCTTTGATTCTACGGCTACTTAACCGTCGTTTAGGTGAAATATCCTCAACTGTAAGCCAAAAAATCCAAGAACTATCTCTAGAACAATTCGCAACTTTAGGAGAAGCACTGCTCGATTTTACCAGCTTGACAGATCTGACCACTTGGTTAACAGAGATAGAAACTTAAATCCCCAGAAGATGTCTGCTCGTCCTGCGTTAAATTTTTAAATACTGGCTTTTTTTGTATTGATTTAACCATGGCTACCAGCGATATCTCCAATTCTACTCACTCATCCCCAAAACCCCTGCCAAAACTGGGACTTTTCACCATGTTTCGCTTAGGACTCTTTCAAATGGGACTAGGTATTATGTCCCTGCTGACTTTGGGGGTTCTCAATCGGATTATGATCGATGAGTTAAAAGTTTTACCCTTTCTCGCCGCAGCTGCGATCGCTATGCACCAGTTTGTTAGTCCAGCGCGCATCTGGTTTGGGCAAAGATCCGATGGTAAAACTATTTTTGGTCATCATCGCAGCGGTTATGTCTGGATTGGGGCGGCAGTTTTTACCGCTTTAGCTTTTATTGCTTTGCAGGTAGTCTGGCAATTGGGACTTAGTATTCAAACTTCGGGATGGAATACCATTTCCTACGCCTGGATTGCCCTCTTAGCCTTAATTTTCGCCCTCTACGGACTCGCTTTAAGCGCCAGTTCCACCCCTTTTGCCGCCCTCTTGGTGGATGTGTCCGATGAAGATAATCGATCGCAATTAGTTGCTATAGTGTGGTCAATGCTGATGGTGGGAATCGTCGTCGGGGCGATCGTTAGTTCTCGTTTGCTGGATACTCCCAATATCTGCGGTACAAATATTTTGACCTATGATCCGACTCAATCAGCCCCTATAGCCAATATTCCGCAGCTACAGGCGAATATTAACCCCGTGTTCGCGATTATGCCCGCTATCGTTTTCGGTCTCTGCATTTTGGCGACTTTTGGTGTAGAAAAAAAATATTCTCGTTTTAGCAGTCGGTCCACTCTTGTGCAAAGAGAGGATCAAATTACCTTTAAAGATGCCCTACAAGTTCTCACCGCTAGTCGGCAAACCGGTTTATTTTTCACCTTTCTGCTGATGATGACTTTGAGTTTATTTATGCAGGATGCAATTATGGAACCCTTTGGCGGCGAGGTTTTTGGGATGTGTATCGCCCAAACCACCCAATTAAACGCTTTTTGGGGAACCGGAACCCTTTTTGGTATTGCCGCCACGGGATTTATGCTCATTCCCCGCATCGGTAAACAAAAAACCACTAAATATGGCTGTATTTTTGCAACAATTTGTTTTATTCTCTTGATTTTTGCTGGCTTTTCTGCTAATCAAAGTTTATTAAAATCAAGCTTGCTCTTTTTCGGTTTAGCTTCGGGAATGATTACCGCCGGAGCTACCAGTTTAATGTTAGATTTAACCGCTGCCGAAACCGCGGGAACTTTTATCGGCGCTTGGGGATTATCCCAAGCGATCGCACGGGGATTAGCCACGGTTTTAGGCGGTACGATTTTAAATATCGGTAAAGTTGTCTTTTCTAGTCCGGTTTTAGCCTATGGCTCCGTTTTCCTCGTGCAAGCATTGGGAATGATCCTGGCAGTTTGGTTATTAAGTCGCGTCGATGTCAAGGAATTTAAGGAAAATGCCCGAGCAGCGATCGCAACGGTCATAAAAGGAGAGATCGACTAGCAAAAGCAAGCAAAAGTGAGATAACAGGAGAATTAGCCCGATCGGGGGAAGTTGGTTAGCAGCTTTTTTCCTATCCTAAAAGTAGAGAGGAAAACGAAAGAGGAGGCTAAAACGATGAAAAGGACTTTAATGATTACCCTAGGTTCCCTAGCTTCCTTACTGCTGATTAACCCCGTCGGTGCGGAAAATCCTCAACAGGTACAACAATTATTGAATACGCGGGAATGTCCGGGCTGTGATCTCCGCGGTGCAGATTTAAGGGGGGCGCATCTAATCGGTGCTGATTTGAGAAAAGCGAATTTACAAGGAGCTAATCTGGGGGAAGCTAACTTAGAGGGCGCAGATTTGACCGATGCCAATCTAGAAGGCGCAAATTTGACCGCAGCTTTTCTGACTAATGCCAGTTTGAATCAAGCTGATCTCGATGGAGTCAATTTCACCAGTGCCGTGATTTATGATGCCGATGTGACAGGTGCATCGATGGAGAGAATTAACTTGACAAATGCTCAGATTTATGGTAGTGGCATCGCTGTGGGTGGTGGCAATCCCTAGATAGGGCGGGCTGAATGAATCTAAAAACCTGGCGTTGTCAAATTGAAAGATGCTCCGAATCAGCACCGGAACTGAAATTACTTTGATAGGAAAGATTACATGGCATCTTGACAATTAGTGTTTAATGAACGAATAGTGCCGATAGTTGGGCTTAAGTGGGGAACAAGAGTCGCTCGATTTAGCAGTGGAATTAGCCCTACAATCGGCGTAGGGCTAATTCATGAATTAGCCCTACAATCGGCGTTGTCAAATGGAAAGATGCTCCGAATCAGCACCGGAGCATTGCATCTTTCCTCTTCTGATCTGACAACGCCGAAAACCTTGTGGGGTGCGACTTTTAGACTTTTTTTATTAACGATCGCTTTTGATAATTTCCCCGATTGACTCTCATCGGGATTTTGGGACATCCAGCGCGAGAATCATCAATTGTCCCTCCTTATCCTCGCGAATGGCTAGAATCGCCGGACGTTCATTGTCTGCCGACTGAGGGGATAACCCGCGAAAAACATAAGTCCAATTATTATTTTGAATTAATAAACGCCAGACTCGCGGGGGATTAACTTTACTATCATTCGTTTCTTTTCCCCGCAGCTCTTCGAGTAATTTGGTCTCACCGATAATTCGATAACCTTTGAGAGAAGGATCGGTAAAAACATCATCAGGATTGCGACCGATCGCTATCTGTTTTTCCGGTAAAACTAAAGTGATAACTGGTAAGGTAGAACTATCATTAATTGCATCGCGACGGGCATCGCTCGATCCCTGAATTCGAGCTAACCAAAAAAGAATAATTAATAGCCAAATAACAGCGATCAAATCTTTTCGGAGAGATTCGGGAATTCCCCGGACTAATAAACCTAGAGGGTGAAATTTTTGATGAAATTTCCGTTTAGATTGACTGACAATTGAATAGGATGGCAGGGGAGACAAAATCCAGAGGGTAAATGGAATCGCGAAGGCAACGGCAACCAGTGCCAGAAACGTTCGCAGCAACGCCCCGAAATCGCCACAGAAGACCTGTATCGGCACGAAAAGGAAGGAACGCAAGGGCAAGTCCAGACGGTTAATCTCAAGGCTAAACCAGCCGAAATAGGCCCACCGATAGATCCATCCCGTAAAATAGAGAAAAATCCCCAGCAAACCGAGAAGACTGGCGAAGGTTCCTAGTATCTGTGTTCCGGGAGGGGGAGAATTCGGAGCGCTCACGGCAAAATGTCCCTGATTGGCGTTTTCGATCGCTATCCTACTCGATCGGGTTCTATCGCCAGTTCTTTGTATTTTATCAAGGAGAATAACCATGTCGATCGACGATCCCCGACAAGTTCGTTTTTTAATCGAGAAAATGGAAGCGAGTTTACCAATCCCTGTGCGTGCAACTCCCGAAACGTTAAAAATAGCCGAAACAAAAGGCGAGCGATACAAACCCGATCACCAGTTTTCGATCGATAAAATTTTCTACACCGGAGACGAGGGGGGAATTATTTGTTCCCTAAAAAATGAATTGGGAAAACAAACGGGTCTTATCTGTTCTTTAACCCATCTACGGATCGATAACGATCATCCCTTAGCGGCGGATATTCAATCCTACCAGAAAAAGCGATCGATGCGGATTGCACTACAGGATGGCAAAACCGGAAAAGCCCTCCGTATTGCCAAACAAAACCGCCCGAAAAAAGGTTTCGGAAAGTAAAAATATATTGACAAAAACCGCAGGTTGGGTTAGGAGTAGCGCTAACCCACCGCATCCAAGATTGAAAACAGAACCAACCAAATCCCGATCATCGAAAATTTGGGTCTGAAACCCCGTCGTTCTACGACGGCTTTACTGTTAAATATGAGCATCGTTTACGAAATATATGCTAAAATGTGAGGTATGGAAAAAGCCTATTCGTTTCGATTTTACCCCACACCAACACAAGAGTCGCTATT
>NZ_JAPZRB010000011.1:0-4050 GCF_027531105.1 Microcystis sp. LE18-22.4A | reverse complement strand
TTATTGAGATAAACTCTCATTAAGCTGGCGATCGCTGACTAGAGTGTGACACTTCATAGTTCTTAGTAATCGCTAAAAGTCTTACCATACAAGGGCTAGAGCAACTTTTGATTTCAACGACTAGGGTGCGGAATGTGGGATGTACGAGACAACCAATCCAAAATACCATTCAATCAAAGACAGAATTAAATTGCTTGTTCCTGTGAATGCCGTTTTCACCCCTAAACGCTTACTATGATGAACAGTAAACCGTACAGGTCAAACACATGAAAAGACTGCTCGGTATTGTCATCTTGATAGTAGCTTGGGGAGGCTTTATCTTTGCCGACCCATCCCTCGCCTTAGATGTAGAGGTAGGTCAGCAAGTACAGCTTAAAGCCACAAATCCTCAAGGTGTTCCTTTGCACGAAAATCCTTTTCCGAGTTTAAAGGGAAGATTACCCGATGGTGTAACGGCCACAGTGACCGCAACCGATAGGGAAAAGCATTGGCTGAAAGTGCAAATTCCCTCCCAACAAGGTTGGATTATAGAAAAATATGTCGCTCAAGTTTTGGAAGATTCGGTTAACCCGCCTCCGAATCCTCCTATAAACCGGTTGCAATTGGCCACCTATAACGTAGAATCACCAAACTTTAATCCCAGAGACACTACCCCCGACAAAGTGTCCGAGGAAATTACAAAGCATCCAGAGGTCATTCTTTGGGGTCTTGAAGAGGTGATGAATCAGGACGACCTCGATCAGTTTACTCAAGCCATGGGTTCAAAATTTACCTCGGTCTTGGGAGAAACGGGCGGTCAAGATAGATTAGCGATCGCTTACGATCAAAGTCAGTTAGAATTAGTGGGTTCTATCAATAATTTATCTGGTTCTGGAGGGTCAAGAAATCCGCTTGTGGGTAAATTTAAACTTCTTGCGAACGGAACCGAATTTTTATTTATGGTCAACCATTTCAACCGTCGTGAAGAGGAAAGAAGAAACCAACAGGCTGATTTTGTCAGAAATTGGAGCAATCAGCAAAGTTTACCGACGATTATAGTGGGAGACTTTAACTTTGATTTTGATCTCGATGAACGAAGAGGTAATACGGCTTTCAATAAACTAAATCAAGACAACATATTAAAGTGGATTCAACCGGATTGTTTAGCTTCTAATAATTGTCTATCCACTCAATGTAATCCAAATTTTAACAGTATCTTAGATGCTGTTTTTGTCGGTGGAACCGCCAAAAATTGGTCGGCGAGTTCTTCTATAGTTCCTTTTGATTGCTCTAAAGATGCCACGGGATTCCCGGATCATCGTATCGTCAAGGCCGAGTTAAAAGTATCTTAGCCGATGACATTCAGGAATTATCGAGCGAATTTGGTTGTTTAACATTTCATAATGTACAAAAAAGGTCGGGGCGAACATTAGCTCACCCCGACCTTTTTCGTCGTAATTATTTGATTAGAACTTAACCATTGATAGCAGGGGCTGTCAGAGCTACGGTAGCTTGTTCACCACTAGCCAAGTCTAAGGGAAAATGGATTCTTTAAATCCTTTTATAACCCCTATTATTCGAGTTCTTGAGGTTCAATAACCAACTTAATTCCCTGAATAATTAATTTGATTTTTTACCGAGAAAGTCTTCCGATAGACTCTGTTAAAAGACGTTTATCAACCGTAAAAACCTGTGAAACATTAAAAACACTGGATTCAGGTAAATTCCCTTCACCCTCATTCAATAAAACATTACCAATAGCTTTTGCTCGTCTCAAATTGGTTGTTAATGGACACACAATAACCGTCCCAATTTGTGACTGATTCAGAGCATCATTTCGCACCACAACACAAGGACAAAGATAAGCAGGTTGAGAACCTTGTGGTTTTCCTACATCAATCCAATAAATCTCACCTTGAAAAATCGTCATATTTACTCAGATAATTGGCGTTGATGATGGCGTGTTCCCTCTAACATCAAAGTTTCTGATTCATCCGATCTATCACTATAAGCTTCATTTCAACTATCCATTAATACCTGTTTAGTTATTTTTTGATTATTCAATCCTAATTATTGATGTAACTTCTCCAATAACCATTGTTTATCTTCATCTCCCCTGATTCAACGCCTAAGACAACTAAAAATAAAACAGAAACAGCAAGTAGTATTTATAAAGGAATATGAGTAATCCGGTCTTGATAATCTTGGGCATCGCCTAATAAAGCAATGAGAATTAAATTCTCAATAATCTCTTTGATTGTTGCTTTAGGACGCAAGACAAAAATCCCTGGACTATGACGACTTTGTGCCAGATGATCAGCTAAATGAACAGGCATAGAAGTCCGATTATTTGTGACTAAAATAAAGTGATTTGCTTCGCACCAAATTAAAATTTCTGGGTCTAAGGTGCTTTTCGACGGAACACCAGGTTCGCCAATCATCCAAACCGTTAAATCAGAGTGACGGCGCAATAATTGCTCCCGATACAGCGGCGGTAAATTTTCATCAATTAGATACTGAATACTCATTGATATTTTCTGCTGCTATTTCCGCCTTGAATTTCCGCATTTTCTCCACAAAAGCGGGAGGGTTCAAATCCTGTTCTTGTTCTCCTTTTTGACAATGTTCTAGCCATTCTGCCAGATATTGACTAACTCGGTCTTTTTCGTGCAGGTAATAGAGAATAGTTGCATGGATTTGTTCTAGGGTAAGGGTAGGATAAATTTGCCCAATCTCTTCAGGGGTACGGGCGCGGTAAATGTATTCATATAAGATAGTTTCAATGCCAATGCGGGAGTTTTTTAAGCGAATGTCATTGGGAGTCAAAAAATTAAAGTAGTCTTCGAGTTGCATCGGTTAATACTCCTATTGATAAATTCGTACTTTTTTGTATCATCAATCAAACCAATAAATCTCTCCTTGAATATTATGATTCTAACAACAAAAAAGCACCCCCTTGCGGGAGTGCCTTTTCGTTCAGACTAGGAATTAACCATTGATAGCAGGAGCGGTCAGAGCTACGGGAGCCTGTTCGCCACTAGCTAAGTCTAAGGGGAAGTTGTGTGCATTACGCTCGTGCATTACTTCCATACCGATACCAGCGCGGTTTAACACATCGGCCCAGGTACCGATTACACGACCTTGAGAATCGAGAATCGACTGGTTGAAGTTGAAACCGTTGAGGTTGAACGCCATGGTGCTAACACCCATTGCCGTAAACCAGATACCGATTACCGGCCATGCACCTAAGAAGAAGTGCAGAGAACGGCTATTGTTGAAAGAAGCGTATTGGAAGATTAAACGTCCGAAGTAACCGTGAGCGGCAACGATATTGTAGGTTTCTTCTTCTTGACCGAATTTGTAACCGTAGTTCTGAGATTCGATTTCCGTGGTTTCACGCACTAAGGAAGAAGTTACTAGAGAACCGTGCATTGCACTGAACAAGGAACCGCCGAACACACCAGCAACACCTAACATATGGAAGGGGTGCATCAGGATGTTATGTTCTGCTTGGAACACGAACATAAAGTTGAAGGTTCCAGAGATTCCTAAAGGCATACCATCAGAGAAAGAACCTTGTCCGATGGGGTAGATTAAGAATACAGCAGTAGCGGCGGATACAGGTGCCGAGTAAGCTACACAAATCCAAGGACGCATTCCTAAACGGAAAGACAGTTCCCACTGACGACCGAGGTAGCAGAAGACACCTAGTAAGAAGTGGAAAATGACTAACTGGTAGGGACCACCGTTGTATAACCACTCATCTAAGGAAGCTGCTTCCCAGATGGGGTAAAAGTGGAGTCCAATCGCGTTGGAAGAGGGAACAACTGCACCAGAGATGATGTTGTTTCCGTAGAGTAGGGAACCAGCTACAGGCTCGCGGATACCGTCGATATCTACAGGAGGAGCGGCGATAAAGGCGATGATGAAGCAGGTGGTGGCGGTGAGCAGGGTGGGGATCATGATGACACCGAACCAACCGATATAAAGACGGTTGTTGGTGCTGGTGATCCACTGACAGAACTGCTCCCACAGGGAAGCGCTCTCGCGCTGTTGTAGAGTGGTGGTCAT
>NZ_JAPZRB010000193.1:0-2760 GCF_027531105.1 Microcystis sp. LE18-22.4A | reverse complement strand
AAATAGGCTTTTCGAGGGTAATTCTTGTTTTAATTCTCCATGTACGCAGTCTTTAAAAGCCTCTATTTCGTTCCAAGACACGATTAAGAGTGGCTTTTAGGCTAAGTATAATTACTTATCGCGTAAGTGAGATGCTCCCGTTTAAGATTAATTGGAACTCGAAAGTGAAATAGAAATACTTACCACACCGAAACGTTTCAATCCCTAATAGGGTTTAAGATTAATTGGAACATGTTATTGAAGCCATAAGGTAAAAAAAATACCTCGTTTCAATCCCTAATAGGGTTTAAGATTAATTGGAACCATTCGCCAATTATCCTTCTCATCGAATTTTATAAGTTTCAATCCCTAATAGGGTTTAAGATTAATTGGAACCTGTAATATCAAAATTCTCATCTACTTCAGGATCGTGTTTCAATCCCTAATAGGGTTTAAGATTAATTGGAACTTTCCTGATTTTCGAGTTTATTTAGAAACTGTAGGTTTCAATCCCTAATAGGGTTTAAGATTAATTGGAACATTACCAAAAAATTTGATCGATATTCCGCAAAACTTGTTTCAATCCCTAATAGGGTTTAAGATTAATTGGAACTGTCGCCCTTGCTGGGACTGGGTTCTGGACTGCGTTTCAATCCCTAATAGGGTTTAAGATTAATTGGAACTGAATGATAGCCGTTCTTATTTCGCGTTCTTTTAGTTTCAATCCCTAATAGGGTTTAAGATTAATTGGAACGAAGTATTCTCCCCCTAATGTTTTAAAAAAAGTTGTTTCAATCCCTAATAGGGTTTAAGATTAATTGGAACTTGATTAATTTTTTCTAGATCGAATCGGTACGTCGGTTTCAATCCCTAATAGGGTTTAAGATTAATTGGAACAAGTCAAAGGTTATATCACTCCCTTTTTGAATGCTGAGTTTCAATCCCTAATAGGGTTTAAGATTAATTGGAACTCTACTACTAAAAATGAGGGGGGTGTGGATAGCGCGTTTCAATCCCTAATAGGGTTTAAGATTAATTGGAACGGGGCGAGCCTGATAATGGCAAATCGCAAAATTTTTGTTTCAATCCCTAATAGGGTTTAAGATTAATTGGAACAATAAATTGTCTTCGGCATTTGCGACTTGCAAATGCCGAAGTTTCAATCCCTAATAGGGTTTAAGATTAATTGGAACGGCCGGTTAAACCCGGTCACTGTCTCAACCCCTTTGGTTTCAATCCCTAATAGGGTTTAAGATT
Source organism: Microcystis sp. LE18-22.4A (assembly GCF_027531105.1). Lineage (NCBI taxonomy): Bacteria > Bacillati > Cyanobacteriota > Cyanophyceae > Chroococcales > Microcystaceae > Microcystis > Microcystis sp. LE18-22.4A. Next base: position 1,524 of record NZ_JAPZRB010000193.1, on the reverse strand, counting down.
AATTGGAACGACTCCCCCTTTTACTCCTTTCCCTAGACCAGGAAAAGTTTCAATCCCTAATAGGGTTTAAGATTAATTGGAACAAGATTGAAGGTGATATTTCCGATAGTTGCTTTTGTTTCAATCCCTAATAGGGTTTAAGATTAATTGGAACACGAGGGGTGTTTAAACAATACTTAAGTGAAGATGGTTTCAATCCCTAATAGGGTTTAAGATTAATTGGAACGTGATTACTAGAATCATTTTCAATCCTTACAGCCCGTTTCAATCCCTAATAGGGTTTAAGATTAATTGGAACCTTTCGGCTCAAATGTAGAGGCCGCGAAATCTTTGATGTTTCAATCCCTAATAGGGTTTAAGATTAATTGGAACCCATTTTGCCCAGGATCTCCTTTTGGGCCCCTAAAGTTTCAATCCCTAATAGGGTTTAAGATTAATTGGAACCCTAATCCGGGCGCGCCCGCCCATTAAGCTGTTGTTTCAATCCCTAATAGGGTTTAAGATTAATTGGAACAATCGCTCATAAGCATTATCGCCACTACAGGCGATGTTTCAATCCCTAATAGGGTTTAAGATTAATTGGAACTCAATACTTTGAGCCAATTTATAAAATCATCGGTAGTTTCAATCCCTAATAGGGTTTAAGATTAATTGGAACCAGAAGATGCAAGAGCGATCGCGACGACGCTTTTCATCCAGTTTCAATCCCTAATAGGGTTTAAGATTAATTGGAACGCCGGCCACCCACCCCCCCACCCCACCCACCGCCCAGTCCTGTTTCAATCCCTAATAGGGTTTAAGATTAATTGGAACTCGACAATCGCTTCCCTAACCGTAGCGGGCAGCTTGTTTCAATCCCTAATAGGGTTTAAGATTAATTGGAACGATTTAAGCCTCAAGGAATCCCTATTAGGAATTGAGTTTCAATCCCTAATAGGGTTTAAGATTAATTGGAACCAGCACTGCCAAGATAAAGCCGAAGATATAGCACTGTTTCAATCCCTAATAGGGTTTAAGATTAATTGGAACCCTATCAATGAAAATCTCGCTGTAGCCTTCATATAGTTTCAATCCCTAATAGGGTTTAAGATTAATTGGAACTAATAAGGTTTTAGACTTGCAAAATGATACGCCTGTTTCAATCCCTAATAGGGTTTAAGATTAATTGGAACATTTGAATGGGATTAGCTGGATTTCGCCACATTGGTTTCAATCCCTAATAGGGTTTAAGATTAATTGGAACTTTCAAGCAGTTTTGTGAGAATGCGATTGGCAAGTTTCAATCCCTAATAGGGTTTAAGATTAATTGGAACCATCTTTTGGAGAAGAATTAGGGCTAAAAAATTCGTTTCAATCCCTAATAGGGTTTAAGATTAATTGGAACCTAAGTACAGGACAAAAAGCTTGAAAAGTAGGCGGGAGTGGGGTTTTATGAGAAATAGCACTAATCTCGAAACCCCTATGAACCAGTATAATGCGTTGAAACAAGCTCTCAAACCTCATTTGCGATGGCACGGAGCAAGA
>NZ_JAPZRB010000104.1:0-1382 GCF_027531105.1 Microcystis sp. LE18-22.4A | reverse complement strand
TTTTTTTCCCTGAAAAAGTGCCTACCATTGGAGTGTTTGGGGGGAAAATTTAGGGATTTTTTCCCTGAAAATTAGGTAATTGACCACCTGAAAATGGGTAAAACCCCACACCCCACACCCCACACCCCACACCCTGCCCCCACGAAAAACTTTTTCAGCAGCCCCTATTTATTCTCCCCACTTCCCCACTTCCCCACTTCCCCACTTCCCCACTTCCCGAAAAAAATCAAAAGCGCAAGGTTTCCGAGAGAACATTTCCCTGCCACCTTCCGCTAGAGTATGATTAAAGCTGAGTTGTGAAATTGCGATTGTCCGAGAAGTATGTAAGGCCAACCCCCATACTCTTCTAGACAGCGATTACTTGATCTGTTTGCCCCCACCAGCACAAGCTGCAAGAGCAGCAGCAGTACCAGCAGCTGACCAATCACCAGGCTCAGTGATAGCCGCTGCACTGGGGTTAGTGGTTTGTTCACAGATAACGACGGAGTAAACACCAGAGCTGGTTTGACCGACGGCAGATTCGTATTCTAGGATGTCATTAGTGTAAGTAGAATGGGGAATAGCCGCATGGTTTGCACCAAATTGGCTGTTAGCACCACCAATAACAGAAGCAGTGGCAACACTACCATAGTACTGGCCAGTGATTCCAATAGGCAACTCAGTGACAAGACCAAAGCGGGCTTCTTCCAAGCGGTAAGCCTGTTGAGCGCGGTTAACGGTACCGAGGTTGTTGCGAGCTTCCGCTTGTCTGCCTTTGGCTATCTGACCGAGGAGGTTGGGGAGAGCGATGGCGGCGAGTACACCGATGATGATAACGACAACTAGGAGTTCGATGAGGGTGAAACCTTTGTTACCGTTCTTTTTGTTGAGAGCTTGGATGAGTTTGAATTTGAAGGTGGAGTTCATGGGTATATCCTTTGGTAAGTGTTTTTTGTTCTCTATAAACAACTTACCCGCCTGTTTCAGAAAACCTATCACCCTTGGGAAAATTTTTTTTGGGGAAGTGGGGTGGTGGGGAAGTGGGGAAGTGGGGTGATGGGGTGGTGGGGGAATGGGGGAATGGGGGAATGGGGTGATGGGGAATTTTCCTGAATTTAGGTTTGACAAGAGGTATTTATAAGGGAAAGTGAGAATCATCAGTCAGGAAAGGGGAATTATGGTGCAAAAACCGAAGAAATTGCTGAACACCCATGAAGACCTAGAAGTTTATCAGATCGCCTTTAATCTGGCTATGGAAATCTTTGAACTATCTAGGGTTAGCTGAATAAATCTAAAAACCTTGTTGGGTAAGACTTTTAGACTTTTTGTCAATCAAAAAGTACCAGATATGGGAGTGGTCGGGGGGAAAATTCCGGGACTTTTTCCCTGAAAATTAGGTAATT
>NZ_JAPZRB010000402.1:0-2431 GCF_027531105.1 Microcystis sp. LE18-22.4A | reverse complement strand
CCTCAACGGTTTCAACTTCAACCAGTCGATTCTCGATTCTCAAGGTCGTGTAATCGGTACTTGGGCCGATGTGTTAAACCGCGCTGGTATCGGTATGGAAGTAATGCACGAGCGCAATGCACATAACTTCCCCTTAGACTTAGCTAGTGGTGAACAGGCTCCCGTAGCTCTGACTGCTCCTGCTATCAATGGTTAATTCCTAGTCTGAACGAAAAGGCACTCCCGCGAGGGGGTGCTTTTTTGTTGTTAGAATTATGATATAGCTCAATGTTAAATGGAATCAATTTTATGTTATCTTCTCTGATAATTGAACTGGAACAAAAGTTACGAGACTGTTCTCTTGAAGATAAAAGATGGTTATTGGAGCGGTTACATCAACAATTAGGATTGAATAATCAAAAAACAACTAAACAAGCATTAATAGATAGTTGGAATGAAGCTTATAGTGATGGATTGGACGAATCAGAAACTTTAATGTTAGAGGGAATACGCCATCATCAACGCCAATTATCTGAGTAAATATGACGATTTTTCAAGGAGAGATTTATTGGATTGATTTAGGAGAACCACAAGGTTCTGAAACTGCTTATCTTCCTCCTTGTGTTGTGGTGCAAAATGATGCTCTGAATCATTCACAAATTGGGACGGTTATTGTGTGTTGCATTAACAACCAATTTGAGACGAGCAAAAGCTATTGGTAATGTTTTATTGAATGAGGGTGAAGGGAATTTACCTGAATCCAGTGTTGTTAATGTTTCACAGGTTTTCACGGTTGATAAGCGTCTTTTAACGGAGTCTATCGGAAGACTTTCTCAGGAAAAAATCAAATTAATTATTCAGGGAATTAAGTTGCTTATTGAACCTCAAGAACTCGAATAATAGGGGGTTATAAAAGGATTTAAATAATCCATTTACCCTTAGACTTAGCTAGTGGCGAACAGGCTCCTGTGGTTATGACCGCTCCCGCTATCAATGGTTAAGTTCTAATCCACTAATTATGACAAGAAAGGTCGGGGCAAACATTAGCTTGCCCCGACCTTGTTTTTGTACATGGTGAAACGTTAAACAAGCAAATTCGCTCGATAATTCCCGAATGTCGTCGGCTAAGAGATTTTTAATTCGGCCTTGACGATACGATGATCGGGGAATCCCGTGGCATCTTTTGAGCAGTCAAAAGGAACTATAGAAGAACTCGCCGACCAATTTTTGGCAGTTCCACCGACAAAAACAGCATCTAAGATACCGTTAAAATTTGGATTACATTGAGTGGATAGACAATTATTAGAAGCTAAACAATCCGGTTGAATCCACTTTAATATGTTGTCTCGATTGAGCTTATTGAAAGCCGTATTACCTCTTCGTTCATTGAGATCAAAATCGAAGTTAAAGTCTCCCACTATAATCGTCGGTAAACTTTGCTGATTGCTCCAATTTCTGACGAAATCAGCCTGTTGGTTTCTTCTTTCCTCTTCACGACGGTTGAAATGGTTGACCATAAATAAAAATTCAGTCCCGTCCGCGAGAAGTTTAAATTGACCCACAAGCGGATTTCTTGACCCTCCAGAACCCGATAAATTATTGATAGAACCCACTAATTCTAACTGACTTTGATCGTAAGCGATCGCTAATCTATCTTGACCGCCCGTTTCTCCCAAGACTGAGGTAAAATTTGAACCCATAGCTTGAGTGAACTGATCGAGATCGTCTTGATTCATCACCTCTTCAAGACCCCAAAGAATGACCTCTGGATGCTTTGTAATTTCCTCGGCCACTTTATCGGGGGTGGTGTCTCTGGGGTTAAAGTTTGGTGATTCTACGTTATAGGTGGCTAATTGCAACCCGTATATAGGAGGATTCGGAGGGGGGTTAACCGAATCTTCCAAAACTTGAGCGACATATTTTTCTATAATCCAACCTTGTTGGGAGGGGATTTGTACTTTTAGCCAATGCTTTTCCCTATCGGTTTCGGTCACTGTGGCCGTTACACCATCGGGTAATCTTCCCTTTAAACTCGGAAAAGGATTTTCGTGCAAAGGAACACCTTGAGGATTTGTGGCTTTAAGCTGTACTTGCTGACCTACCTCTACATCTAAGGCGAGGGCTGGGTCGGCAAAGATAAAGCCTCCCCAAGCTATTATCAAGATGACAATGCCGAGCAGTCTTTTCATTGGTTTGACCTGTACTCTTTACTGTTCATCATCGTAAACGTTTAGGGGTGAAAGCGGCATTCACAGGAACAAGCAAATTCTGTCTTTGATTGAACGGTATTTTGGATTGGTTGTCCCGTACATAGGGCTTGCTGAATAAATCTAAAAACCTTGTTGGATAAGGCTTTTAGACTTTTTTGACCTCAAAAAGTGCCGACCATTGGAGGGATCGGGGGTAAAATTCAGGTACTTTTTCCCTGAAAATTAGGTAACTGACCCCCTCA
>NZ_JAPZRB010000545.1:0-16140 GCF_027531105.1 Microcystis sp. LE18-22.4A | reverse complement strand
TGGGAGTGGTCGGGGGGAAAATTCCGGGACTTTTTCCCTGAAAATTAGGTAATTTACCCGATGAAAATGGGTAAAACCCCACACCCCACACCCCACACCCTACACCCTGCCCCTAGGAAAAACTTTTTCAGCAGACCCTAGTTAAAAGCCTAAGAACCGAGAATCCCCCGCTACACCGCGCGAGCGGTTAGCGGGGGAGAGTCAAAATTGGAGCGATCGATTATATATCAATCATTATGAAAGATAAACGGGTATTGCTGACCGGCGGTACGGGAGGACTGGGTTTAGGAGTCACTCCGGCGGTTTTAGACCATGGCGGTCATCTAACCATGACCTATCGGGAGGAAAGGGAGGTAGGTCGTCTGAAATCTCGGTTGAGTGCGGCGGAATTTGAGCGTATTCGCTTTGTCAGGGTGGATTTAACCCAAGAAACTGCCGTGGCTAGATTAATTGATGATCTCGGTCGGGTCGATGTTTTAATTCATCTAGTCGGGGGTTTTACCATGGGGGCGACGGAGGAGTTTAGCTATGAAGATTGGCTAAAAATGTTCGATTTAAACCTCCATAGCACTTTTTTACTGTGTAAACACTGTTTACGCTCGATGAAACTTCATAATTATGGTCGTATCGTCACTATCGGTTCTCGTGGTGCCGTACAACCGGGGGCAAATTTGGCCGCCTATTGTGCCTCGAAAGCGGCGGTAGTGGCTTTAACACAAGCGATCGCAGAAGAAACCAAACAGACTAATATTACCGCTAACGTGGTTTTGCCCAGCATTATCGATACTCCGGGCAACCGGGAAGCGATGGGAGAGGCAAATGCCAAGGACTGGGTAAGTCCCCAATCTCTAGCCGAGGTGATCTGTTTTCTGGCAGGGGAAGGAGCTAAGGACTTGCGCGGGGCGGCAATTCCCGTCTATGGTTCCCTGTGAGTGGTTTTTTGTCTTCGGGCTGATACACTGATAACGGCACTCGCTCTTGCTAAAAATTGGGGTTAATTTATGCTTATTCCGATTCTTATCAGTCTTACTATCTTACTTTTATCCTATCTGCTCGGTTCGATTCCCACGGGTTATTTAATCGGTAAATACAGCAAAGGTATCGATATTCGTGACTATGGTTCCGGTTCCACTGGGGCCACCAATGTGCTAAGAACTCTGGGAAAATCTGCCGGGGCGATGGTGTTATTAATTGATATGTTAAAAGGAATGGCGGCGGTGGCCCTGGTACGCGGGCTATATTTTATTGATGTCAATCCTCTCCCAGAAAGTTGGTATTATTGGTTAATTATCGGGGCAGCATTGGGGGCAATCATCGGTCATAGTAAATCGATTTTCTTGAATTTTAGCGGTGGTAAATCCGTCGCCACCAGTTTAGGGGTTTTATTGGTGATGAATCCCCTAGTGGCTTGCGGAACTTTGGCGAGTTTTTTAGTTATTCTGGCACTTTTCCGGATTGTTTCTTTAGGTTCGATTATCGGGGCGCTGGTGGTGAATATTTTAATGGTTGTTTTGGGTCAACCTCTCCCCTATATTTTATTTAGTTTGATGGGGGGAATCTATGTGATTGTTCGTCATCAGGGTAATATTAAAAGATTGTTGGCAGGGACGGAACCGAAAATAGGCCAGAAAGTACAGCAATCATCGGAAGTAAGTTAATAACTTTCTCAAGTCAGAATAACCACTGTGAAATGAAGTTGACGGCTCAAGAATAGGCTAAGACGCATTTTAACCGCCTATCCTTAGATTAGCTAAATCTCCCCCCGACGTCGGGTAGGGTTGGGGGGGTGTTGCCTCTTTCCCCATCTCAACAAGCAATCTTGTCTTTGAGGTTTAATTAAGACTGTCTGCTGTGGTTTTTAACCAAAGGATAAAACTATTAATATCTTCTTGGACTTGTAGCCATGTATTATAATAGTTATTAACCAGATTTTCTAGTTTTTGTTTTTCCAATTCAAAACCGTAGATATTTCGAACAACGTGCCGAAAGCTTAGGTATTCATTAAGTTTATGCACGGTATCTTCTCGTAATACAGCAGGACGATAATCTTGAGGTTTGCTCATACGATTTAATAGCCTTCTATGCCAGTCATAACTAGATGGTAAGCCACCATTTAACTCAGAAGCGATAATTTGAAAAATTCGTTCACATCCTGTATAGAAGTTATGGAGTTTTAGGGCTAAACTTTCGGCACAAATATCGGCTAGTGCCGGGTTGGTTAGCATTTCCGCTTGAACTAAACGCATTTGGCTTTCTAGCCGATTTAATCTATTAACTTCAGTGGCAATATCAAGGGCGATTTCTTGTAATTCACTGGCACTCATCGGACGCATAAAGACATTCTCCTGTTTGCAAAACTCTTTTAAGAAAATGAGGTTCTAAGTCTTCTATAGGCTTTAAATCAATCCAGCGAGCGCTAATTAAATTAACTTTTCCTAAAGCTTGAAAAAAACTTTCTGGGGGTATGCCAGCCACTGCTAGATCAATATCAGAAGTTTCCTGAAATTTACCTTTAACTAGAGAACCAAACAGGATAATTTTTGTAATTGGGAAATTTTCTTTTAAATAATCAATAACTGGCGGGAGATTTTTCCTTGCCTCTTGAGCTAATTTTTGATTATATTCCTGCTGTTCTTTTTGGCGTTTTTGCCAGTATTCAAGATAGGGATTATTGACCGACATAATAATTATAATAGCGAGTATTTAGCTTGACTTTCTGCCCATTGTTCAAAGAAAATTTGAATATCTTTCTCTAAGTTTCTGTAGATTTTTCTTGCCCTGTCTAAATTAATTTTCAATTGTTCATAATCAATATTTGTGCCGTAGGCATGAGGAAAAAACTGCCGAAATCCTCGCAAACTATTTAACAAAGCGGCGGTTTCTGAAGAAATAAAAGCAGGACGAATTCCGGGGATAGGGACAGTCATTCTGTTTAATAAGGCTGTATGCCATTGCCGAGTATCGGCAATATGATTTTCAAAACAGGCCGCCACTATTTTAAGTAAATCCTCAGTGGCACTGTATAAATTATGGATTTGATAGGCAATGCTTTCCAGGCGAATGACATCATCGGGATTAACACCTTCGGCTCTAACAGCTAGTTTACCATCGATCGCTTTGATTAACTGTAATTGAGCATTTATATCAGCTTTCAACAGGATTAGTTGTCGGTTGTCCATAAAATTCCTTCTTCCCGAATTCGGTGGGCAAAATGACAGTTTTTCAGCAGAATAATATCCACCTCTCTCCCCAGATAATAGGAAAGAATACTAATAGCCTCAAAGTGCAGTTCGGGATTGATATTTTCGACGGCAATATCCACATCAGAACCGGGGTGAAATTTATAGGGACGAGTCACGGAGCCAAAGATATAAGCTCGATTAATTCCGTATTTTACGGCATTTTCATGAAGCCATTGTTGAGTTTTCGCCAGCAGGGTTTGTCTTTCCTGTTCTCCTTGAATATCTTTTTCTTTGAGGATTTTATCGAGTTCTGGGGTAGGAAAAGCGCTCATGGGCTTATTTTACCATTGAGTTTAGGTAAGCGGTTCTAATTAAATAGAAGATAGATTTTGCCTTCGATCCCCCCTACTACCTTGATCAGGGGGGTGCCGAACTGTTTGGTACTTTATTGATGACGACAATGCCCAATTAGCAAAGGTTTGAGCTATCACCACTACAATAAAATCACTACCTATCTTGATTTAGAGGATTTTTTCTAAACCGTAGACGAGGGATTGCAGCTGAGTAACTTTACGGATAGAGAGGAGAACCCCCGGCATATAACAGGAGCGATCGCTGGTATCATGACGAAGGGTATAGATTTCCCCGGGGGAACCGAAAATGACTTCTTGGTGGGCAATTAAACCGGGTAGACGCACGCTATGAATACGGATGTTCTCAGCAGTTAAACCGCCTCTAGCGCCGGGGATAGTTTCTTTTTCGGAAACTTGGGCAGGATTAAAGGTTTTACCTAATTCTGCCAGTAATTCGGCGGTTTTGAGCGCCGTTCCACTGGGTGCGTCTGCTTTTTGATTGTGATGCAGTTCGATAATTTCCACATGATCAAAGTAGCGGGATGCTTGCAGGGCAGCCTGTTGTAGTAAAACCATGCCAAGGGAAAAATTGGGGATAACTAAACAGCCGGTGCTGGCTTTTTCGGCAAATTCGGCTAAATCTTGTAGTTGTGCCGCCGATAATCCCGTAGTTCCCACCACGGGACGCACTCCATAGGCGATCGCACTGCGGGTATTGTCATAAACACCGTCGGGATGGGTAAAATCCACCATCACCCCTTGCACTTTTTCCTGAGTTGCCAGGACTAAAACACTCTGCAAATCGTCGAGAATCGGCACTTCTAGGGGTTCACAACCGGCCACTTCCCCCACATCTTGACCTCGAAAAGCTGGATTTCGATCCACTGCACCCACTAAGATCATATCGTCGGAACGAGCAACGGCTTTAATGACTTCCCGTCCCATTTTACCGGCTGCACCGTTGACAACTACAGGAATCGGTCCTCTATTTTCGGTCATGGTTAATTATTCTCCTTATATATAACCTGAGTTCGGGATAAGAAAAGGGAGAAGTGATCTGCTGAAAAACAGAAAACCATTCAGCCACCTTGCCCTAGGGTTAGTATAGATGCTTTATTCTGTCCTGTCGATGATTTTTGCCAATAATTTGCACCTCAATGCTCAAAAAGCTTACTTGCTTATGGACTGAAGACTCGACAACGAAAAATAAGCTTATGTCTGGGGGAAATTATGACGATTTTAATCGCTTTTCATACGGCGGATTCAGGCTCAGTCTGGTACATCTTCTCAGTGGAAAGGCTTATCCAATAATACTAAATCCGGTTATTAAAAACTGATTATTTAGGGTTTGCTGAATAATGGTAAAACCCTTTTAAAATAAGGCTTTTGACCTGTTAAAATCCGATGTTCATGCTGCGAAAATCGGATTGGGACCATCAAAAACCTTGCATTATCCTTACTATAGTACATAAGTTGGTACAAAAAAGAGAGGGCAACAAAGCCTGAAACTCCCGACGACCGGCTACTGACGACCGGCTACTGACTCCTAACCCCACCAACAAACTTTTTGCCGCAAACCCTATTTAGACCATGTAGCTGAATACTGGAGCGATGCTTGTGCCAATTTACCCAGTTATCAGCACTTTGTTGAGTGGATTCCTGTAACTTTGATTCCTTTTTGCCTCTATCTCAAACATTGCTGCTGATGCGTTTCAAATTTGAATTGGCGTACCAAGATTGGCCATCTCAAAACTTTGAAAACCGCAAAAGCCCTCAATTTTTAGGGATTGTAACATGAGTGATTACCCCGGATTTTCAGTTCTTAAATCTAGTTTATCTCAACCCCAGAAAACACCTCAATTAATGACAGAGCAGCACCAGGGCGATACCGATACCCAAACTTAAACCGACCAGCACTTGAAAAGGAGTATGACCAATTAATTCCTTTAAACGTTCCTCGTTAAATTCCTTGCCCTCCTGGAACATTTCATCGATAATTTGATTGAGAATCCTGGCCTGTTTTCCTGCTGCCTGACGCACTCCAGCTGCATCATACATAACAATAACCGCAAAAAGCGCCGCAATCGCAAATTCGGGACTAGACCAACCCATCTGTAATCCTACCCCAGTAGCCAAGGCCCCCACCAGCGCCGAGTGAGCGCTAGGCATTCCTCCCGACGAGACTAGATAGCGCAGACTCACCTTACCATCGCGGATTAACTCAATCAGCGCTTTTAGTCCCTGGGCAGTGAAACAAGCTAAAAGAGAGACTAGCAGTATTTGATTGTGTAACACCTGCTCGAAGTCCTGCATAATCTCATTCGTTTAATTTAATTTTTACGATTAACAATATACTCGGCGATGGCCCGTAAAGGTTCAGCGGCCTCATCGTAGCCACTCAATTCACCGATGGCACTATCTATTAACTGTTGAGCTTGCTGGCGGGACTCTTCTATCCCCCAGAGACTAGGATAGGTGGCTTTTTGTGCCTGTAGATCCTTACCGGCGGTTTTGCCCAATTCCTCCTTTGTCGCCGTGATATCGAGAACATCATCGATAATTTGGAAAGCCAAGCCAATATTTTGGGCATAACGGGCTAATTTAGCTATATCTTCCGCTTTTGCCCCCGCTAAAACTGCCCCCGACACCACAGAAGTCTCCAACAGGGCCCCCGTTTTCTGAGTATGGATAAAACCGAGAGTTTCCGCCGAAATATCGGGTTTTCCTGCGGATTCCAAGTCTAAAACCTGACCCCCCACCAAACCCGCTGCCCCGACAGTGCGACCTAAACGGGCAATTACCTCTAAAATCTGTAGGGGAGGTACATTACGAGTCTGGGTAGCCACATACTCGAAAGCGTAGGCCAGGAGACCATCCCCGGCTAAAATAGCGATATCTTCGCCAAAAACCTTGTGATTGGTTAATTTCCCGCGTCGGTAATCATCGTTATCCATGGCGGGTAAATCGTCATGAATTAATGACATAGTGTGAATCATTTCTAGGGCGCAAGCGGTGGGTAAAGCCATCTCTAGGGAACCCCCCATCAATTCACAGGTAGCCAGACATAAAATCGGCCGCAGACGTTTGCCACCGGCGAGGAGAGAATAGCGCATCGCCTCGTAGATTTTGGCAGGATTGCCGATAACTAAAGAGCTGTCTAAAGCTGACTCGACAATTAACCGCTTTTCCTCCAGATAGGAAGCCAGAGAAAAGCTCTCGTTTTTCCTCACTTCTACTCCTCGTTCGCCCCTAGTAACCATGTCTTTTTGTCTTGAACCGACTGCTTTTAAAACTATATCAGGAAACTCCACCTCGATCGGAATTAAACTGGCTGCTCCCTTGTACCCTAAGCTGTTGATACTAAATCCGTTGAGTATAGGCTACATATCAAGATAGGCAAGAGGCAAGAGGCAAGAGGCAAAAGGAGAAATAGATAATCAGTTTTTAATAACCGGATTTAGTATGACTATCTAAATTACTCCTTCAGACTGCATGGCAGCACCGGAGTTGACAGTCTGAACATTTGTACTAAAATTTCCCAGACGGAGATGGGCCAATTTTCTTTTCTGATGCCTATTTTCTCTTTTAACCTGAAAAAATACATCCCTCAGCCCAGTCCAGGAATTGGCGAAAAACGGGCGATATAATTGAATTTCACCGCAGTTATCCCGGGAGATGCTAAAGTTTTGATGATTCGGTCAAACTTCCGTTTTCTTAGCTTGCAGTTTAGAAATTTCTCGATTAGCCTAGAATTAGGATTATCCTAGGAATATATTGTATGCTGCCAGGGCAAATTTTAGGCGATCGATACCAAATCCAAAGTCAGTTAGGTAAACAAACCGGAAGACGCACTTTTCTCGCCCAAGATCTAAAAACGGGTACTACTGTTGTCGTCAAATTATTAATCTTCAGTCCCGATTTTGAATGGACAGATTTAAAACTCTTTGAACGGGAGGCCGCAACTCTTAAACATCTAGATTGTCGCTCGATTCCTGAATATATCGACTATTTTGAAGTTCGCACCGATACCTATCAAGGTTTTGCCCTTGTTCAGAGTTATATCGAGGCTAAATCTCTCAAGGAACAGGTAGAAACCGGTCGCAAATTTACTGAAGCAGACCTACAAGAATTAGCTAAATCTATCCTAGGTATTTTAATTTATCTCCATGGACTTAACCCGCCAATTATCCACCGGGATTTGAAACCTAGTAATATCTTATTAAAAGATCGCTCGGGCCATAGTATCGGTAATGTTTATTTAATTGATTTTGGTTCTGTCCAGACTGTTGCCCAACAGGAACAGGCCACTTTAACTATCGTCGGAACCTACGGTTATATGCCCCCTGAACAATTCGGTGGTCGCACCGTTGCCGCTTCTGATTTATACAGTTTAGGAGCCACTTTAATCTATCTAGCTACAGGCATTCATCCCGCCGATTTACCCCAAAAAGATGGCAAAATTCAATTAAATAATTTAGCCAATTTAAGCCCTGCTTTTGTTCATTGGTTAGGGCAATTACTTGAACCTAGTCTCGAGAAAAGGTTTATTTCAGCACAAGCAGCAAATCAAGCTTTAAATACTCTCCACGAAATTCAATTAACTGCCTCGAACCTTGAAAAACCCGCAGGGAGTCGGGTACAGTTGCAAAAAAGCGAGGAGAAAATTAAAATATCTTTACCTCCCGAAGGTTTTACCCCTAAATTAATTTTTCTTGGAGCCTTTGCCATCGCTTGGAACGCTTTTTTATTAGTATGGACAGGAGGAGCAGTTTCCATTCCTCTGTGGATAAGTTGGTTTTTTCTGCTCTTTTCCTTGCCTTTTTGGTTTGTGGGTTTAGGAATGCTTTACCAGATTATTTATTGTCTCAAAGGGGAGGAAATTATCACTATTGATAGTCAAGAAATTGTTGCCATTCAGCGAATTTGGGGTTTGACACTTCCGGGCAAAAATAAAATGGCACGGCAACATATTAATAAACTGGTGAAAGCTGATGGTTATCATAGCAAAGATGGTGATGGCGATCAAGTTTATGTACCGATGGCTTTAACTATTTGGGTGGGGACTAAAGAATATACTATTAGCAGTAAAACAAAAGAATATCTGAGTCAACCCGAAATTGAATGGTTAGCAGCGGAATTAAGCCAATGGCTAGGAATACCAATTACTAATAAGTAGCCGGTTGCAATCAGCTTTTTTCTCCCTTCTCCCTTCTCCCCACTCCCCCACGGATTACTGTTTACTGCTTACTGATAACTGAAAAATCTCCCCACTTCCCCACTTCCCATCTCCTAATTCATAACTCATAATTCATAATTCTTTCTCCCCCATCTCCCTTCTCCCCTCTCCCCCACGGATTACTGATTACTGTTTACTGCTTACTGATAACTGAAAAATCTCCCCACTCCCCACTTCCCACCCCCTGATATAGACGAACTGTCTGTGAGCGGTGTAAAATTTTATGAAGGGTCTGGGTTTTTTTCTCCCTTTTCCTGAGAAATCCCCCAGAGCCAGTGACTAAGATCAAAATTGTGCATCCCATCGATAATTAAGTTTATGAGCGCCACTATTACCGTAGAAAAACGCAAATTAGAAAAACCCCCTTTAGAACTGCATTATCTCGGCGATCGAGTCCTGCGTCAACCGGCCAAGCGGATTGCTAAAGTCGATGACAGCATCCGCCAATTAGCCAGAGAAATGCTGCAAACTATGTATAGTTCCAATGGTATCGGTTTAGCGGCTCCGCAAGTGGCAGTCAATAAACAATTGATTGTCATCGATTGTGAACACGATAAACCGGAAAATCCGCCCCTAATTCTGATTAATCCCCAAATTATCGGTTATAGTCGGGAATTGTGCAAAGCGGAAGAGGGTTGTTTGAGTATTCCCGATGTGTTTTTAGATGTCATCCGTCCCCAAGCGATCGAAGTGAGTTATAAAGATGAACAGGGGAAACCGCGAAAACTGCAAGCTAACGGTTTACTAGCGCGGGTAATTCAACACGAAATGGACCATCTTAATGGTGTCATGTTCGTGGACAGAGTAGATAACGATTTGGCACTCAATGAAGAATTAAAAAAACACGGTTTTTCCGTGCAAGCGGTGAAACCGGTCGAGAAAGTGACAAAATAAAGGCATTAGTTAATTTAGGTGAGGAGTGAAGATGACCCCGAAAAGCGGCGTTTTATTGTTATTATCCTGTATTGCAGCGATCGCTGGTGTGGGTTGTGTCTTTGAAATTAGTTCGGGAGAACCGGATTTAGGCAATACCACCACTGGCCTAATTCTAGCGGCAAGTGTACCATTAACAGCCCTATTTTTTTGGGCGGCGGTTAAAGACACGAGAGCCAATTACAAATAGAATAACTTCCCCTCGGTTGCAGAAGAGAGAATTTATTTCTCTCTTTTGTTTGTTTTAACTACAGGACAAATTGCCAGAAAAAGTTACTACTTTTGAGGACTTTAAGTAGCTGGTTATAATTAAATTAAAAATAGTTTTTAGGTTCGATACCCCCTTAGTACTAGGGTTGATTCATAGTAGGGTTGATTCATGAATCAACCCTACCCTTAGTCCCCCGTTGATAAGGGTGGTGTCTGATAATTTTTAACGCCTACCTACTTATCATCTTTCATGACAATCAATTATCTGCCGACCAGTGAAAACCTGATTAGGTAAAGATTTCCCCCCTCTCTCCTCTATCCGCAATCTAGAATGATAAAATAGGTGAAGTTCAAAGCATCATTCATTAGCTATGACCACAACCTACAAAGTAGAAATTTCCCATTTAGGAACAACACAAACGATCGAAGTTAGGGAAGATCAAACTATACTACAGGCGGCCTACGATGCGGGGATTGACTTACCCAGTTCTTGCAATGCGGGCGTATGTACTACCTGCGCCGCTCAACTTTCCCAGGGTAGCGTCGAACAAGGAGAGGGCATGGGATTATCCCCCGACCTGCAAAAAGAAGGCTATGCTTTGTTATGTGTGGCCTATCCTCGCTCCGATATTAAACTGGAATCTGGCAAGGAAGAAGTAGTTTATCAACGTCAATTCGGGAAACCCTAGGACAAACTGGGGGTAATATGAGAAATTTTCGGGGGTTTCCCCCCAAAAAACCAGATTTTGAGCCAATAGAACCGGCGAACCCTAACTGACAGCCGAATGCTGACTACTAAGGGAGAACTTTTCCTCTCTACCCTTAAGGGCCGCTTTCATGAAACCAGAAAAGAGAGGATGAGCTTTATTGGGACGAGAGCGAAATTCGGGGTGAAATTGGGTAGCAATAAAGAAAGGATGTTTTGGTAGTTCGATAATTTCCACCAAACGACCATCAGGAGAAGTGCCACTCACCAGATAACCAGTCTCAAAAAAGAGACTACGATAGGCATTATTAAACTCGTAACGGTGACGATGGCGCTCATAGATAACCTCCTGACCGTAGAGAGAGAAAGCCAGACTATCGGGATTTAAACGGCAGGGATAGAGACCTAAGCGCATTGTTCCCCCTAAATCCACCACATCCGCCTGTTCTGGCAGTAAATTAATCACTGGATTGGGTGTATCCTCTTCAAATTCGGAACTATTGGCCCTTTCTAATCGGGCCACATTGCGACCCCATTCGATAATCGAACACTGCATCCCTAAACAGAGACCCAAGAAAGGAATATTATTGACCCTAGCATACTCGATCGCCTTAATTTTGCCATCCACACCCCTAATACCAAAACCACCGGGTACAACAATACCGTCAACACCGCTTAAATGAGCTTCGGCCGAATCGTTATCCACATCTTCAGCACTTACCCAACGCAATTCTATCTCGCTATCAAGGGCAATAGCAGCGTGTTTCAAGGCCTCCACCACCGAGAGATAAGCGTCCCCCAATTGCACATATTTACCAACGATAGCTATCTCTAATTTTTGACTAGGGGATTGCATCTGTCGGATGAGATTTTCCCACTCCTCCAGATGGGGGTATCGGGGACCCAGGTTTAATAATTCTAGGGTTTGTTGCGCTAATCCCTCTTTTTCCAGATTGAGAGGAACTTCGTAGATACTGCTGGCATCCTGAGCAGTAATCACCGATTCCACCGGCACATCACAGAAAGCTGAGAGTTTTTCTTTTAAACCCGGTTGTAGGGGTAGATGACAACGACAGACTAACACATCCGGTTGAATGCCGATCGATCTTAATTCCTTGACCGAGTGTTGCGTCGGTTTAGTTTTCATCTCCTTAGCGGCCGGAATCCAAGGAATTAGGGTAACGTGCATATAAACCACGTTATTTCGACCTACATCCTTCCTAAATTGCCTAATTGCTTCTAAAAAAGGCAAAGATTCGATGTCTCCCACCGTACCACCAATTTCTGTGATGACAATATCGGGGTTGGTATCTTTGGCCACCCGGAGAATCCTTTCCTTGATTTCGTTGGTAATATGGGGAATTACCTGCACGGTTCCCCCCATATAAGCACCACGGCGCTCTTTATTCAATACCGCTTGATAAATCGAGCCAGTAGTCACGCTATTGAGACGGGAGAGTTCCGTATCGGTAAAACGTTCGTAGTGGCCAAGGTCGAGGTCGGTTTCGGCCCCATCATCGGTGACAAATACCTCTCCGTGTTGAAAAGGACTCATCGTACCCGGATCCACGTTGATGTAGGGGTCTAATTTCAGAATTGAGACGGAATAATCCCGACTTTTCAACAATCTTCCCAAACTAGCGGCGACAATTCCTTTCCCAATACTGGAGACAACTCCCCCGGTGACAAAGACAAATTTACTCATAAAATTCTTCCTGCGATCGATTATACCTAGCAAGGGGTAAGAGTTTTCGGGATGGGGCGGTGTCATTTTCCCAGATTTCATTATAGCTGGATGACCTATACCCCGATCCTCGTTTTAGCTCCCTCTCGAAAATCTATTGCACCACAGCCTTTAGTCACCTTCATGCCGATCATGTAAATTTTCCGCTACAATCGAGAGTACTAAGACTCAGGCAATTGTAAAGTAATATTAATGATAGATTTTAATACCCTCGCTGAATTTTCCCGCAACTATTGCGTCTCGATTTGTGCCTTTTTAGTACCCGCTAACTTAGTAACCACCGTTTTAACAGTTCTTTTTCTCTATTTCGGTCGTCCTACCCGTCAAATCTTCCCCATTGCTTCCCTAGCTTTGTTGTTCGCTATCACCATGTTTCTCCACGTCGCCACCTGGTTGATGATTGGTGTGGTTATGGCCCCCACTTTTATCCTCTTTGGACTGGGTTTAACCTGTTTTGTGATCAATCTTCAAGCCATCAGCGATCGCCAAAGCTTGGAACAGTTATTACACACCGGGGTTAATCGTCTGGCACGCTCATTCAACTAAAGAAAAGCGCCGAGACTTCCCACTCCACCATGAAGATAACCGCTAGATCTGGCTGAATTTTTTTCAGCCAAAGACTTGACAAACTCCAAAATTTCTGCTAACCTTGTAGTATAGTGGGAATCCGTGTCCGCCTACGAACTCTCTTTTTAACTCTTTCTTAAGAATAAAAATTTTAACCCGAATTGCCGGTAGTAGCTAAACTAAGAGCAGTACCACGGGAAACGGTGACTATGGAAGTTATTTGTACGCGTCCCCACTGTCCGAGACCGCGTAATCAATGCCCAGACCTAGACGATAGCAATCGCTTAACCTCGATCGAGCAGAAATATTGTACTACTTGCGGGATGCCATTAATTTTAGGGGGACGTTATTTGCCAGAACGTCTATTGGGACAAGGAGGATTTGGGGCGGCATTTTTAGCAGTAGATCGTTATAGTCCCAAAAAAGCTAAATGTGTACTCAAACAATTTCAACCTTCGGGTAATTTAAGTCCGCAAGCTTTAGAAAAAGCGAAAAACTTATTTTTTCAAGAAGCGCACGTTTTAGAAGATTTAGGCCGAGAACATCCCCAAATCCCCGATCTCTATGCTTTTTTCCCTTTAACAGTCAAGAATCAATTAACGGGAAAAGAAGAGCAATTTTTCTATCTGGCCCAGGAATATATCGACGGTAAAAACTTAGAAGAAATTCTCCAACAGCAACAAAAACCCTTTCAAGAAAGTGAAGTCAAAAACATTCTCAAAGAATTACTTCTTATCCTCAAATTTATTCATGAAAATGGTTCCATTCACCGGGATATAAAACCATCTAACATCATGCGCTCCCAAAATGGCCGCCTCTATTTACTCGATTTTGGGGCAGTAAAACAGGCTACCAATAACCCTAGTAATACACAAGAGAAATCCACAACAATTTACTCAGCTGGATTTGCTCCTCCCGAACAACAATTAGGCAATCAGGTATCGGCAGCCACAGATTTATATGCCCTAGCAGCTACCTGTGTTATACTCTTAACTAATCGCGATCCTGATGATCTATACGATCCCCAAAAACAGGTCTGGAATTGGCAAAATTATGCCCCCAACATCAGTGCAGATTTAGCAAGAGTATTCAATAAAATGTTACTAGCAAATCCCCTGGATAGATTTCAATCCTGTGGAGAAGTTTTAACCGCTTTAAATACACCTCCCCCATCTCCTCCAGCTTCTCAAATTCCTCCATCTTCCCCATCTCCTCCAGCTTCCCCAATTCCTCCATCCCCTCCAGCTTCTCCAGTGATTAGAAAAACTTCCCGCTTTTCTCTTGGGGAAACCTTCGCTAATGCTGCCTTTACAGGATTTGAGGGGACATTATTAGTAATTGCCTTAAATAGTTTACTCCCCTCGCTAGGAATTGTCATCGCTTTTATGATCTTAGGTGGCTTAGTTTTGGCATTATTTAAAAAAGTGATTGAAGGGAGAGATTTACCGATTCTAGCAGCAATTACCCTCACCCTCATCTTCTTTCTTTCGCAACTGCAAGGAAGCCTAAATTTTCCTGAAATTGCTATCATTGCCGTGATGGCAGCCATCGGAGCAATTGCTATTACTGCCTTTTTCCGGTTAATATATCAGATAATTTTGCGATTATTTTAAAACCCTGAAAGTTGCCAAATTATCATCACTACCGCCGGTAATCGTGCCACCGAGGTCTAAAATAGTTTGCAGATAGTCGAGGACTTCCTGAGAAATTAACTCACCCGGCATCAAAACGGGAATACCGGGAGGATAGGGACAGATAACATCAGCACTAAGACGATCGAGGGCATTTTTCCGGGATACTATCTCTGTAGGGGCAAAAAAAGCCTTTCTAGGAGAAATAGCGAGATTTCCCATGACTAGGGCAGGAGTCAGGGGTAAACTGGTAGAGGAAGGAGATTGAAGGCATTGAAAAGCAGTAATTAGGCGATTAATGTGTTCGCGATGATTGCCGATGGAGATAATAAAAGTAAGTTGGCTTAAAGTCGGTAATTCTGCGGTGACAGCGTATTTTTCTCGCAAAATATCGTCTATTTCGTAACCAGTTAAGCCAAAATCTTTGACGATTACCGTTAAACGAGTGCGATCGAACCAGTGACAACCCGGGATAGAATGGGGAAAGTCTAAAACAGAGATATTAGGGATTTTATTGAGTTCTTTTCGGGCAGAAGCGGCTAAATCGAGGGTTTTGGTCAGTAAATCTAGTCCTTGCGTCGCCATTTGCTTTCTAGCACTATCAAGGGAAGCGAGAAGCAAATAACTAGGGCTAGTGGTTTGAACTAATTGTAAGGCTCGATCGACTTTTTCGGAACTAATGCGATCGCTTTTTAAGTGTAACATTGATGCTTGAGTTAAGGCCCCTAAAACCTTATGGGTGGACTGAATAGCCATATCAGCGCCGAGAGACAGGGCAGCCGGAGGTAAATCGGGATGAAAGGCAAAATGCGCCCCGTGAGCCTCATCGACGAGCAGCGGGATAGAATAATGATCGGTAATCTGGGCGATAGTTTCTAAGTCACAGCAAACCCCTTGATAGGTGGGAGAGACTACCATCACCGCTTTGGCGTCGGGATGAAGTTTCAGGGCATTTTCGAGGGATTGGGGGGTTATATTTAAATTTAGATCGATAGTGGGATTATATTCGGGATTGATAAAGATAGGCTGCGCCCCAGAGAGAATTAAGCCCGAAATTGCCGATTTATGAATATTTCTCGCCAAAATAATTTTATCTCCCTCGCCGCAAGTGGCTAAAATCGCCGCAATAATGCCACAACTGGAGCCATTGACTAAAAACCAGCTTTTATCTGCCCCAAATGTCTCGGCTGCTAAAATTTGCGCTTCTTTAATCACCCCCGTCGGGGCAAACAAATTATCAAGGTCGGGTAATTCGGGTAAATCGGCTTTAAAGACGCTTTTTCCCAGTAAATTACTTAAATCTTCCCCGATTCCTTCCCCCTGCTTATGCCCTGGTGCATAAAATGGTACATCTAAACTATTGACTTTTTTTTGCAGTTGTGATACTAGCGGAGCAGATTCTGGCGAAGGCATTGTGAGAAGTGGGAAGTGGGGTGTGGGGTGTGGGGTGTGGGGTGTGGGGTGTGGGGTGTGGGGAAGTAGGGTGTGGGCTGTGGGGACGAAGCTTTAGGGGTTTGGGGTGTGGGGTGTGGGGAAGTAGCGTTTGGGGTGGGGGGTGTGGGAATTATAAATAAAAAT
>NZ_JAPZRB010000295.1:0-3572 GCF_027531105.1 Microcystis sp. LE18-22.4A | reverse complement strand
TGAACCAGCAACGAAATTCACTGTCCCTGTTGCACTGGTGAAAGTTGCTGCACCGGTTTGAGTGTAATCTGTGCTAAATGTCGCTGTTCCCCCAACTGTATAGTTAGCGGTTAAGGCGCTGGTAGTAGAACCGGTACGGGTGAAGGTATAGACTAAGTTAGTTGTCCCATCTTCATTGACACTGGTCGGAGCAACCGCAAGAGTAATACTAGGGAAATCATCATTGGTAATTGTCCCGGTAACTGCGGTAGTTGTCCCAACTGTATAACCTGTCCCAGAAGTAAGAGTTAAAGCAACAGTTTCATCATCTTCAACAGTTGTATCAGCAGTGGGGTCAATTGTGACGGTAGCAGTGGATGAACCAGCAACGAAATTCACTGTCCCTGATGTCGCTGTGAAACTCGCTGCACCAGTTTGGGTGTAATCTGTGCTGAAGGTAGCAGTTCCTCCGACAGTGTAATTCACCGTTAAAGCATTAGTTGTTACTCCTGTACGGGTGAAGGTATAGACTAGGTTGGCTGTCCCGTCTTCAGTAACACTGCTGGGATTTACCCCTAAAGTAATACTCTGGTCGTCATCGATAATTGTTCCAGTTACTGCTGTGGCTGTACCCACTGTATAACCAGTTCCTGAAGCGAGAGTTAAAGCGACGGTTTCGTTGGGTTCAACTGTAGCATCTGCTGTCGGGTCAATTGTTACGGTAGCAGTGCTAGAATTTGCGGCAAAAATAACTGTTCCCGTAGTTCCAGAAAAAGTGTTCGCACCTGTTTGGGTATAATCTGTATTAAAAGTAGCCCCGCCACCAACAGTAAAGTTCACTGTTAAAGGATTGGCTGTAGAACCTGTACGGTTAAAAGTGTAAACTAGATTTTGTGTTCCATCTTCAAGGACGCTGGCGGGGCTGACAGAGAGGGTGACGTTAACAGACTGTGGCTCATTATCAGCAATCACTATCGTAGCGCTATTCGGTGTTCCCAAATCGTAACTGATAGTATCAGTTAGTGACAGGATTACAGTCTCATTCCCTTCTGTCACAGTATCATCAATTGGAGTAACCGTAATCGTCGTAGCAGCCTGTCCTGCTGGAATAGTTATGCTAGTAGGAAGAGCGTTATAATCAGTGCTACTAGCAGTTCCTGAAATTGAGTAAATTACGGTTAAAGGACTGGCTGTGTTACCTGTCCGACTGATAGTAAATGTGCCAGGATTGACGGGCGTACCTTCACCAGCGTTGGCATCAGTAGCAGTCACGGTTACAATAGTTGGGTTTCCAAAACTGCCTGCTTGAATGAAGACTGCCGAGTCGAAAATAAAGTCAGTCGCATCAGCAATTGCCAGCTTTATTCTCGCAGGAATTCCAGGGGCAAGATTGTTAGCAGTTGCACTCAATACCGTTGTAAAACCATCGAATTGGTTGTCGAAAGTCCCCCCAGTATTTGAGATAAAAAATGTCGAGTTAGTGACAGGGCTGACATTATTGATAGAAACAGGCGTTGTTGTCCCAGGAATGAGAGCAATATTTTCCCCATTCACGAAAAAAGCAAAAACGTCATTAAACTGCGAACCAACATACTCAGGATACTCTTCGGACGCAAAGACAAAAGCGAAGCTGATAGTGCTAGATAACGGAATAAAGTTAAACTGCAATACTGCCGCATCATTTGTAGTATTCGGTGTGACTATACTATTTAGATCTGTGTCACCTAATTGAGAATTATTAGCGCCAGCAGAACTACTGTTGTTTGGACCTGTGGCCAGAGCAATATTCCCGCTGCTGAGAACAATCCCCTCATTGATGCCTAAACCTGCTGCTAGTCCGCCACTAAAAAGTCCTGCTGCAACATTAGCACCTGTAAAACTGATACTGCCCACTGTAACACCAGGGCCGACTAAAGCGGTAACAAGATCGGTCGCAGTTACGCTATTCAAATTGGTTGTAGTTAGACTACTCTGTTCAATCTGAATTTGCTGTCCATCAATCTCAACAATAGCAGTATCATTTTCTAGTTTAAGCACTTGCAACTGCTGACTAGATAAACTCTCTCCTGACACCAAATTCGCAAAAATTGCCCCCTCATCTCCGGCGCTATCCACCGGATTAACTTGAGCATCCACATAATGCCCAATTTCTTCTAAAATTACATTAACTATCGCTGCTGACGAGGCCGTATTTAAAAAAGATGCTGATAGATAAATCTTATTCGTACTGCTGGCATAAGCACCATTCGCCGTCCCCAAAACCTCATCACTGAGTACCTCAATCGGGGGAAGTTGACTAAAATTTCGGCTTTGCCACTGCTGTCGTAATTGCGTCGCCTTAACCACATCATAACTTGTGCCAAAAGCAGTTTCTAAATTCGCCCAAAAACCGTCAGATTGAGCGAAATTGAACAAAACATCGTCAACAACAGAAAGAATCGGCAACAGTGAAGAAGTCATGACATTAACTGCAAAAGTTTATTGCTAATAATTTTAGCCCAACAAGCGCCAATTTTTCAAGGGGGATATAACAAAAATTTACAGAAAACGGGTTTCTCAAAGGAACCCGTTTTCTAGATATTAGGATAAGATTATTGGATTCTTGCCAAAGACTGCCTAAATTCTGCGAGAGAATTAGCGGTAGCTGCTAATTTTAGCAGGGAGCATCTCACTTACGCGATAAGTAATTATACTTAGCCTAAAAGCCACTCTTAATCGTGTCTTGGAACGAAATAGAGGCTTTTAAAGACTGCGTACATGGAGAATTAAAACAAGAATTACCCTCGAAAAGCCTATTTTTCCACTAAGTATTTATGCTCATTGCAAAGGTGAGATGCTCCCGAATGTTGATATTAATCGATCGCCCAGCTTTGGCTATTTTCGGGATAAACTACGTCATCTCAGTCAGGAAGAATCAAGATAAGTAATATTTTTTCAGGCTAAACTTTTAGGCATTTAAAATAATCGTCGAGAGCGGGGAAGAGGCGATAGTGAGCAGTAAGCAGTGAGCCTAAATCCAGTTATTAAAGACCGATTATTTATACTAAATCCAGTTATTAAAAACTGATTATTTATTCCCTCTTTTGCCTATTGCCCATTGCCTGTCCTGATATGTAGCCTATACTCAACGGATTTAGTATTATTCCCCCTTTTGCCTCTTGCATCAGTGCCTGTCCTGATAAGTAGGGTCTGCTGAAAAAGTTTTTCGGTGGGGGCAGGGTGTGGGGTGTGGGGTGTGGGGTGTGGGGTTTTACCGGTTTTGAGGTGGCCAATTACCTAATTTTTAGGGAAAAAGTCCTGGAATTTTCCCCCTGATCACTCCCATACTTGGTACTTTTTGATTGACAAAAAGTCTAAAAGTCTTACCCAACAAGTTTTTTAGATTTATTCAGCAAACCCTAAGTAGGGTCTGCTGAAAAAGTTTTTCCTGGGGGTAGGAGTCAGGAGTCAGGAGTCAGGAGTTTCGGGCTTTGTTGCCATTGTTTTTTGTACCAAGCCATGTACTACAAGAAGGATAATGCAAGGTTTTTGAAAGTCCCAATCCTATTTTCTTGCACTAACATCGGACTTTAACAGGTCAAAAGCCTTATTTT
>NZ_JAPZRB010000236.1:0-1265 GCF_027531105.1 Microcystis sp. LE18-22.4A | reverse complement strand
ACAATCCGATAAATCTTGGCAAAATAATTCAACCATTCAGTGAATTGATACCAAGAAGCATCAGAAATCGACTTAGACAGCTGACGATTTTTTACTAAGTTTCTTACCTTTAAAGCTTCATAGACTACCAGATCATTAGACTGGACTAACGCCAAAGCGTCTTTAATTGCTTTGTCTTTACGTTGTCTTGACACTTTAAGATGAAGCCTAGCTACTTTTATTCGTTGCTTGTGATAGTTTTTAGATTGTTTCTTTCCTTGACGAAACTTTTTGGATAATCGTCGTTGTGCTTTTTTTAGTCGTTTTTCTGACTTGCTTAAATAACGTGGATTCCCTACAGTATTCTGAGAGGGGGACAAGCGAGCTAGAAGGTAGATAGGGCAAGCGATATCGCTCTTTGTCCTTTGATGTAATCCTTCAACCGATAGCGGCTAATTTGCATTAGCTCTTCTATATTTTTTTGGAACATTTGATGTAGCTGGAGCCAATGATAGAGATGTTGACCCACATAAAAACTGCTGTGTCTGCGTTGACCTTTATATCTTTTTTCAGGTCTTGTAACATATTTTTGGATTCCCATATCCTTAATTTTTTTCCCTTGCATTATGGCACTTGTATAGGCGATAGCTATAACAATTATCAGCTTTGATAAGTATTGCGGTGCTAATTGAGAACCTTCTAAGCTATAGCCTCCCGACTTAAAATCTCGGAACATCTCCTCAATATCAAATCTTTTTTGATAGGCAATTATTGCCGTCTCTAAATCCCCAAAATTTGTCAGAATATACCAAGGTTCTTTTGTTTGAAAACCCCGATAGGTTTTTTTCCACTTACCAGCTAAGTTAAACTGTCCAAATCCCTGCTCTTTTGTAATATTGACATCATTCAAAAATAGTTGAGTTCCTGGACTTAAACCTAACTCTCTCATTTCTTGATAAATTCCTTCTTTTGTCTTGACATTTGTACTTTTTTTTGTCTTAAACAAAAGTATAAACTCTGCTCCCAAAGCCACTTTCCAAGACTGACCGAGCAAAATTCTCTATCTCCTAACACCACGATTTTATGACCTGATAGCACCTTCAATATTTTCCCCAATACTCGCTGCTGTTCTTCGAGATTACTACTTCCTTTTTTATCCAATATCTCCCAATAGATTGGGATGGCTCTCTTGTCATAAATTAGACTCACCATCAAGATATTAATTGCTCCCCAACTCGTTCGGTCTATGGCAATATATACTAATCCTTTTATTGTGAATCTCTCCT
>NZ_JAPZRB010000082.1:0-3547 GCF_027531105.1 Microcystis sp. LE18-22.4A | reverse complement strand
GTCAGTCTGTAGAGCGACCATAAGACCAGAACAGAGTAAATCTGTTAAGGCAGGTGCGAAAAATCCTTCGGGAAAGAAGCAGAAACCTAAATCGTGAGGTTTGGGAATCACCGTCCGTTTACGGCGGTGAGGATGTCAATTTAGCTTCCAATCGTGGTATTCCTTCCCATGAGCTACGGGAAGTAGAGAGGCTAGTTTATAAAAATCAAGACCTTTTAAGGAGTGCTTATCGTGATTTCCACAAACATTAATCCTATAATGACTGTTGAGCCTGCCGCCATTCGAGCCTGGGCAGAAGAACGCATGATATACGTTGAACTCAGTGATGGACGTATTATCGGTTTTCCTGGCGATCGCTTCCGCATTTTGAAACAAGCAACGAATGAGCAATTGGCGGCGGTTAAGGTTGAAGTCAACGGCTATGCTCTACGGTGGGAAGAATTAGATGAGGATATTACCGTTCCGGGGATTGTCGCTGGTCATTTTCAGTTACCGCCTTTCTAATCTGTTTTGATAGTTCAAGCAACCGTAAGACGGATTTGCGTAGGTGATCGCGGTTTTAAAGTTTAATTAACAACAAGATTAACAAGAAGAGGGCGATCGCACTGACCTCCGACAAGATCGGCGATCGCCCTCAAGAATTGCACTAAAGTGTATCTCGGTATTCTTCAAGTAGGGCTAAAATATCTGCTAGTTGGTTTCTGTGGAAGTTGTTGGGGTTAAGTTGGAATCGGATGATTGCAGTACGGTATCGAGTTTCGATTCGAGTTCGGCGAGTTTCTCGTTCTGTTTTTTCAAGTCGGACAAGCCCCCGTAGGATTTGATCCAATGTAACAAGGCTGAAAGTAATCCCTGCGAAGAGAAGTCCGAACCATTGGGGGATGATAATTTGTTCGTTGCCGAGTTGGATTGAGTCATAGTTGAGGATTATTCCTGTTAAAAAGACGAATAGGGTGGTAAGGATACCGATAAAGGTCTGAAAATCAGGCATTAGATTTTTGTCTACTTAATTTCATTTTAGCATTAAGTTTTCAAGGCAAATTGTTTTGAAAAACGCCCCTTATCAACCATCAACAATAAAACCGCAACCGCAAAATTTTCTAAATTTTGCAATACTAAAAAATACTTGCCTTAGTCATCAACGTTTTTGACGGGTTACAGTATGCTAAACCATCCTATGGGATCAGCGATCGCAATGAGAAGTGTTACAACTGCTTCACTCATAGCTTTAACTGATAGCTCGTGGACTATTTTCTATCCCTTGGGGTAACACGGCGATTGACGTTTCCAAGGCTAAAATAATTGCAGTTTTAAAGTTTAATTAACAAGAAGGCAGTGATCGCTCTGGATGAAAGTGTTTCTTAGGCGATCGCCAAAGGTTTAAGGATACGAGGGATTGATGTTAAAATGTCTTCAGAGGAAGGACTGATTGGGGCTTCTGATGAGGAACAGTTAGCTTATGCTTTGTTGCAAGGCTGAGTTGTTTTCACGTTTCATGTCTCTGATATTGGCAGCTGCAATCGCCGATGATTAAGTTTTGGTTTTTAAATTTAAGATCAGTTTTGGAGACATGATGGCGATCACTGATGCTTCTACGCGCTGTGCTAATATCTTCAATATTATAGGTGCTTTTGTTTTATGAAAAATCAGTTATTAAAATTAGCTTTTGAAGTAGAAATTGAAGAAGGGGAGCAACTCAATCTTCCCAGTTCTATTGTGCAAGGAATTGGTAAAGGCAAGTGGGTGATCACCATTCAGCCCAAAACCTTAGTTAGCGATCGCCTTCATTCTTCTTTTCTGAATAGTTATGCCCCAGAAGACGAAGGTTTATATGACGATTATTAAAGGAGGTGAGTTCTGGGTTGCCAAAATTCTATTTACTGATGGTACGTCATCAAAAAAAAGACCCGTTTTGATTCTTTGGGTTGACGGAGATGACGTGGTTGTAACGGCAGTAACCTCAGCAATGCCCCGAACACAAACAGACATATTATTAAAAGATTGGGCCAATAGTGGTTTGAGGGTTCCCTCTACTGTACGTTTATCCCGTCTTGATTGCTTGGAAAAAAACTTACTGCTTGCTAAATTGGGAAGGATTTCAAACGAAGATGCTGTCTATCTACTTAGAGCTTGGGACGATTATATTAAACCTCAATTTTAGGCGATCGCGGTTTTAAAGTTTAATTAACAAGAAGAGGGCGATCGCACTGGATGAGGAGCAATTAGCCCAGACTTTAGCCGATCCAGATTTAATCCGTTCTAGCGATCGCGATGAAAAGGCGTTGTTATTTTCTAAGTGGTTTTCAACGATTCGGACGGGACGATTTTTAATTGTGGTGGTGGTTTCCCAAACTGATCTTAGTCGTCATTGGATCGTGACCATATACACAGCCCGAAAAATTACAGGGGGAATAATGGTATGGAAAAAAATCTAACTTTTCGCTATGACCCGACGGGAGATATTCTTTATGTAGATGTCTGTTCTCCCTATGCAGATCAAGAGTCGGAGGAGATTGGGGATGAAATTGTCGCTCGTCTAAATCCGACTTCTGGGGAGATTGAGAATTTGGAGATTTTATTTTTCTCGAAACGCTGGAATCAATCCTTACCGTTACAATTGCCGATTGATGCTGCTTTTCGATTAGTGGGATAATGGGACACCCCCTACGCAATCGGCGATCGCACTATTTTGACAGTTCAAGCAACAGCAAGATTGGTCGGCATGGCGTAACGTAATATTATAAAAATATGTCGTATTCAAGAGTAAAAAGACTTGTTAGATAGCATACTCAGTCTAAAAAAAATTGAATTTGATGACTGAAGGTAAATTTTTAGCTTACATTAACATCAGCAAAAGCCAAGAGGTTACTAATGACTCAAGCGATTCGTCAAACAATTTTTGTTCAGTCAGATGGTCGTCTAGAAATTCAGTCAGATCAGCTTTTCCCTGGGAGAAAAGTAGAGGTTATTATTATTCTGGAAGATGACCCTGCAATATCATCAGCAGAAGCTTTAGCCATTAAGAGATTGGAAAATTTAGGTGATCAGCAGGAATGGATAACTGGGGTTGAAGCAGAGGAAGAAATTGATGAGCATGAGTTAAGGGAATGGGTTAAAAGTTGTGGTCACTAAAAATCATTTAGAGTAACACGCCGATCGCCGCTTCATTTCTCCCTAATTTACTTAAACTTATGCAGATGCTTTCAGGGGGACGAGGGGGAGTTGATTGATAATAAATTCACCGAGTTGCACTTTTTTGCTGGCATTATCAATGTCTAAACCGACTAGGTTCCCTAATTCATCGTAATCGGCAACGACTCCTTCTGAAATTTCTTGGCTATCAACACTGGATTTGTCTGCAAGGTGGATATAAAGGGAGTCTGTTTCTGGGTAGTAGTTAATCTTCATGGCTCTTCGGGAATTGTTATGCAAATAATTAACTTAAAATAAAATTCGATGAGAGCGCCTACGCTCAAAAGTAGCTGAAATCCATACAGGGAAGGACTTAAGGCACAAACAGGTTAATACCAAAAGATAGACAATTGAG
>NZ_JAPZRB010000045.1:0-14536 GCF_027531105.1 Microcystis sp. LE18-22.4A | reverse complement strand
CGATACTAAACGTCGGGACATATAAACAGTTATAAGGTTGGTCATGGTTGACCTCTTAGATTCAGTCGGGGGACTGAAGACCTTACTAGGCGGTTATTTCAGGCATTTCAGCCCTATTTCATGCCTAAACGTTTCGCACCCGCTTTCTGTATTCTAGCGAAATCCCTCGAAAATTGTCAAAGTATTGAAAGCTAGGATGGAAGGCATGGGATTAAATGCAACAGTCCGAACATTTGGATACACGAATAAAACAATATTAAATTGGGAAAAGAAATTATCAGCCTGACAAGAAACGTTAGTATTTAACTCTAGATAAAATGTCACCATAATTACCTCAAAAACTGCCCTGGTTAATTATTTTTAGCTAGTTGACTAACAAGCCATGCTCTTAAATTCTTTTCTGCCCTCACTTCATCCTCTTTAGCAGTGGCTAAAAATTCATAGAGTTTAGTTTTCGGAACTAGGGGAAAAGTCGGACTAAATTCTCCTTCCTGATAAACCCCCTTTTCTAACCGATAAATGCGCCAGATTTGTCCATTAAAACGCCATAATTCCGGCACTCCCAAACGGGCATAAAGTGCTAATTTATTAATATCCGTATGGGTGATATCCACTTCCACCACTAAATCTGGGGGCGGATCTTCAGTTAAGTTAATCCTTTTTCCTAGCACTTTAGCTTGATTTTGAATATAGTAGGCATTATCGGGTTCTGCTCCTCGTTCTAAATCCTCCCTAGCTAGAGTTGTGGAACCCATACTTTTAATTTTTAAACCCAATTCTACCACCAAAATCCGAATAAACAATCCGATTAATTCTCGATAAAACTCGTGTTCTTCTAGGGGCATAGTAATTTCTAAAGTGCCACGATCATAAAATAAATGGGCGCGATTATTTTCTCCTAGTGCCTGTAAAATTTGCTGATAGGATAGCCAATTGAGATGATAAAAAACTACCCGTTTCTCACCCCTAATTTGCTCAGTATTTAACTCCAGAGGAACTGTCACCATAACTGCCCCGAAAAGCGAAATTTATGCCCAAAAAAAGGGGGTTGACTCACCCCCTGATCATCTTATCAAACCAGTGCCGGAACCTGGGGCCAACGCCCGATCGTCTTACCAATGACCGCTAACTCCTGAGTTAATCGATCGAATCGGTCGGGGGTCAAGGATTGCGGCCCATCAGATAGGGCCTTCGCCGGGTTAGGATGTACCTCGATCATCAAGGAATCGGCCCCGGCTGCCAGGGAAGCCATGGCCATGGTCGGGACATATTCCCATTTACCCGTACCGTGGCTAGGATCGATCATGATCGGCAGGTGAGTTAAAGTTCTTAAAACGGGAATACAGGATAAATCTAGGGTATTGCGAGTATATTTACTGTCAAAGGTGCGGATACCGCGTTCGCAGAGAATGACATTGCTATTTCCTGCCGCGAGGATATATTCTGCCGCCATCAACCAATCTTCAATAGTGGCCGCCATGCCGCGCTTGAGTAGGACCGGTTTCGGTTGCGCCCCAACTTTTTTCAGGAGGGAAAAATTCTGCATATTGCGCGCCCCCACTTGCACCACGTCGGCTATTTCGACAATCTTATCGAGATCCGCTGCGTCCATTACTTCCGTGATAATACCCAAACCACTGGCATCTCTAGCCGCCGCTAGTAATTCCAAAGCGCTTTCCCCGTGACCTTGGAAAGCATAGGGAGAAGTGCGGGGTTTGTAGGCACCACCGCGGAGGAATTGCGCTCCGGCTGCCGCCACTCGTTTGGCAGTTTCCACGATCATCGCTTCATTTTCCACCGAACAGGGGCCGGCGACAATGCTAACGGTATGATTTCTGCCGATGGGGATAACACCCTTAGGAGTGGGGACTAAAACCTCGCTGTATTCGCCATGACGGTATTCTAAAGAGGCGCGTTTGAAGGGTTGTTCGACTCGCAGGACGGTTTCGATCCAAGGGCTTAATTCTTGGATTTGTAGGGGGTCTAATTCCCTGGTTTCTCCGACTAAACCGATGACAACTTTATGCTTACCGACGATTTTTTCGGGACTTAATCCCCATGCCTCGAATTCGGCACTGACGCGCTCGATTTCAATTTCCGGGGAACCAACTTTCATGACAATAATCATGGCATTAACCCTTTATTTTTTTCTTTAATCTCTATTGTTGACGATTTCTAGAGGTTATCTATTTTTCTTCCACTTCTTTTTTGCCGGACCGCCATGCGGCGATCGTTCTGCCAAAATTAGCTTGAAATTCTTGCCATCCTAGCCAATCCCCCACCCGATCCTCATCCCAAGAAGCGGAGAAGATGCCATAACTCAGACCGATGAAACCTAGACCAAATAGGCTTAAACTGACGAGCATGGCGACGTAGGAAGGGATTTCGAGAAGATCGTGGCTAATAATCCAGTAGAAGCCAAAAAAGGAAGCTATCCCCAGTGCCGTCGGCAGGCCACAAAATACCGCCATCCGTTTGGCCATCCGTTGACTGACCACTTGCGGAATCGCCTTTAAGCTGGTTTCCTCGGAGCGATTTTTTAGGGGCGGTGGCACGGGACTAGGGGCAATTTTCGGGGTTTTTCGCTTATTTTGGCGCGGCTCAAAGGGGAGACGTTCTTTTTTCTCCGTCGATTTCGATTCAGAGGCCATGGTAGGGATGCAAAGGGGGTATGCTTAACGGCGAATTCCGAGACGACCAATCAGGGTTTGATAACGTTGTTGATCCTTCTTCTGGATATAGGTTAACAGTCCCCGACGACGACCGATCATCTGGAGTAATCCCCGACGGGAAGCATGGTCTTTCGGGTTAGCTTTCAGGTGTTCGGTCAGTTGGTTGATTCTCTCGGTTAAGAAAGCTACCTGTAACTCCGATGATCCTGTATCGGTTTCGTGGGCCTGATATTGGCTGATTAGTTCTTGTTTTTTGGTCTGGGTTAAGGCCATAGGACTCGTGATCTCTGCTTAAACACTGCAATCTATCATAGTATCACGTTTCTGGTCGATCCGTAAACATTGTTCGGGGGGCAGGAGATAGGGTGATAGGGTGATAGGGTGATAGGGTGATAGGTTTTGGGGTGATAGGTTTTGGGGTGATAGGGTGATGAGACAGCTTCCCCACCTCCCCACTTCCCCACTTCCCTATCTACCCCACTTCATAATCCATAATTCCCACACCCCACTTCCCCACTTCCCCACTTCCCAATTCCCAATTCCCCAATTCCGCAAATCATGGCAAAATCTTAGACATAGCGTCTAACTTACCCTGAAGATTCCATGCTGTTAAAATCCACGACCCGTCATATTCGCATTTATACGGCTGAAGTAAAAAATAATCAATTAATCGAGAGTAACAATGTCTTGACTCTTGATGTGGATCCCGATAATGAATTTAATTGGGAAGAAGTGGCTCTCAATAAGGTTTATAGTAAGTTTGATGAATTGGTAGAGTCCTACAATGGGGAAGAACTGAGCGAATATAATCTCCGTCGCATCGGTTCAGATCTAGAACATTTTATCCGTTCTCTCCTGCAAAAAGGGGAAATTAGCTATAATCTCAACGCCAGAGTGCAGAACTATAGTATGGGTTTACCGAAATTAGGGTGAACGATTCCGCGTCAGTCCCCACCCGGATACCTAGGGGGGTGGGGAATTGGCCTCGCGGCAATGAAGCGAACAATTGCCCGTCACTCATCCCTAATAATCGGATTGATTGAAATGTACCTTAAGTCCCACTTTCCGCACTTCTTAACAGCCTACAATCCATTGCCAGTAAGGACTATAGCGACAATGATTGATTTTTATCCAAGTGAAGAATTGTAATTTTTTTTCTTAGAAAAAACCAATTATTGAAAATGTTCTCAATAGTAGTTTCTACAGTGAAGGTTTTTCGTCAAAACAGTTTGGGGAATGTAAAGATATATAAAAGTATATGAAGATAGGCGGAATGTCGGTTAAATCGACAATAGCAGACAGTGCCGGTGCCGAGCAGCTAAAACTTAATAAAAAGGCGACAAAACTTAATAATGTCCAAAACAGCTAATTATGCCCCTCGTTGGCTCTCTGGTTGGTTAAAGCAAAATCTAGGCTAATCCGATCATAACCTGCTTGCAAATCCTGCTAGGGTGGTTTTATCTGTTAAAATTTCTTGTCGTCGTGAAGTAAAGCGGGAAGAGTATGCGAATTCTATTTGTGGGTGCCGAGGCCGCCCCAATTGCCAAAGTTGGGGGAATGGGGGACGTAATTGGGGCATTACCGAAAGTCTTGCGTCAGCTAGGTCATGACGTGCGGATTTTTCTGCCCTACTACGGTTTTCTCCAGGAAAAAATGGACATCCCTTCCGAACCCATTTGGTCAGGATTCGCCATGTTTCAGGATTTTTTAGTCTATGAGACGGTTTTACCCGATACGGATATTCCTCTCTACCTCTTTGGTCATCTAGCTTTCTCTGGACGCAATATCTACGGAGGCGAAGATGAGGCCTGGCGATTTACCCTATTTGCCAATGGTGCGGCGGAATTCGCTTGGAATTACTGGAAACCGCAAGTTATTCACTGTCATGATTGGCATACGGGCATGATTCCCGTCTGGATGCACCAAGACCCCGATATTAGCACCGTTTTTACTATCCATAATCTCGCCTACCAGGGTCCTTGGCGGGAGGCATTAGAAAAAATGACTTGGTGTCCTTGGTATATGCAGGGCGATAATACCATGGCTGCGGCGGTTCAATTTGCTAATCGCATCACCACCGTTTCTCCCACCTATGCCCGTCAAATACAGACCCCCATTTATGGCGAAAATTTAGAGGGATTATTGTCCTATATTTCCGGCAATCTGGTGGGGATTGTCAACGGCATCGATACGGAGGTGTATAACCCGGCTAAAGATGTTTATCTTAAGCAGAATTTTACCCCAGAAACCATCGAAAAACGTCTGGCTAATAAAATTGCCCTGCAAGAAGAAGTGGGGCTACAGGTCAGCAGAAATGCCTTTGTCATGGGGATGGTGACGCGTTTGGTGGAACAAAAAGGTATTGATCTAGTGATGCAAATTTTAGATCGCTTTCTCACCTATACTGATGCACAATTGATTATTTTGGGTACAGGTGATCGCTATTATGAAACCCAACTATGGGAGATGACTTCCCGTTTCCGGGGGCGAATGTCCCTGCATCTTCTCTATAGTGATGCCCTTTCCCGTCGCATCTATGGGGGGGCCGATGCTTTGTTAATGCCTTCCCGTTTTGAACCCTGCGGCATTTCCCAATTAATGGCCATGCGTTACGGTTGTATTCCCATGGTACGCCGCACCGGTGGTTTAGTCGATACGGTATCTTTCCACGACCCAATTCAGGAAAAAGGAACAGGATTTAGTTTCGATCGCTATGAACCTTTAGACCTGTTTACCTGTATGATCCGGACTTGGGAAAGTTTCCGTTATAAACAGGATTGGCAAAAACTACAGCAACGGGCAATGACTCAAGATTTTAGTTGGTATAAATCCGCTTTGGAATATCTCAAAATCTACAAACAAATCACCGGACAATCCGATCAATTATCCGATGAAGAAAAAGATAAATTTGTCGCCCTGACTAGCAGTTAAATCCTCCTTGATTAGGGGTGAAGATATATCACCCCTACTGGCTAGAAATTAATCGGTAACGGCATTGAGAAGAACTTCCGCTAGGGTCATATCTTCCATATCATCGATAGTAATTGTGTCAACGATATCGAATTTGGCCCCCGCCGATTCTAGCTGATCGTCTAAAGCTTTAAGAAATTCGGTTGCTTGTCGATCATGGCCTACTTGAATCAGAGAAATGGCTAATTCTTCATCCCTATCGAGTTTTCGAGAAGCTTCGATAATTTGACGCATCACCGCTTTGCGATCATCTGGTTCTCCGTCGGTAATCACCAGAATAGTTTCTCCGTTGGGTTTAGTTTTGCCAGCAGTTTTGCGCTGAAAATAATTATTGAGGGCATCTTGAAGAACAGCGGCTAGGTCTGTCCTCCCCATAGGTTCATTTTCTTGATAAATTTGTGTCACCTTATCGGAAGTAACATTATCATAGCGTCGGAAACGTCCGGAAAAAAGATAGATAGTGATGCCGTCGGGATCGAATTCCTCGCACTTTCTAGCCAAGGCGAGGGTGGATTCTTGGGCAATTTGCCAACGGGTTTTCTCGCTGGGTTTATCAGCAGTGGACATACTGCCACTTTTGTCAATAATCAGAGTATAATCTCTGTTTTCTACCATAGGGGCTATACCTCCAAGCAATTTGCGCTCGTCCTAGTCTAATAATTATTAAACTCTAGGATGGAAACTCTACCTCGATCGACTAGGGTTTTTTAACTATTGGGGGGAGGAGACAGCGCCCCCAACAGCAGAAACTATCGCCAGAAAACCGGTCGGGCTAAAATGAAAAAAGTATGAAAATTATTGCTTAACCCGATATTGTTAAATTAGCCGATGAGTGATAGCAAATCGATCGCCTCAACCGAGAAAAACCCAGATCAGCCACCTTCTTGGAGTTTTTGGACGGTGTTTAGTTCCACCTTCCTAACCATATTTTTTGCTGAAATCGGCGATAAAACCCAATTAGCCACCCTTCTCATCAGCGCCGAATCCCAATCCCCCTGGGTGGTTTTTGCCGGGGCAGCCAGCGCTTTAATCGCTACCAGTCTCCTCGGTGTCCTGATCGGTTATTGGATTGCTCGTCGTCTTTCCCCCAAAACTTTGGATATCGGTGTCGCTATCCTTCTCCTTTTGATCACTGGTTTACTGATCGGCGATATTCTCTAAGCAATCAGTGATCAAGAGTCAGGAGTCAGGAGATAGGAGACAGGAGACAGGAGATTATTTCTATTTATTCTTCCGACACCCCACACCCCACTTCCCCACTTCCCCACTTCCCCACTTCCCCACTTCCCCACCTCCCCATCACCCATCTCCCTAGAATTTATGAATTGGCAATTATTCGGACTGACATTTATCACGGTTTTTTTGGCAGAAATCGGCGATAAAAGTCAATTAGTAGCGATCGCTCTCGGTGGCAGTTCCAAATCACCTAAAGCTGTCTTTTTTGGCTCAATTACCGCCTTAATCTGCACCAGTTTCTTAGGAGTCCTTGCGGGCGGCAGTATGGCGCAGTTATTCCCCGCTAAGATCTTAAAAGCGATAGCGGCCATTGGTTTTGCGCTGCTTGCTGTCCGGCTGCTTTGGCCAGATTCGGATTGATCATTAGGTTTGCGGCAAAAAGCTTTTCGGTGGGGGCAGGGTGTGGGGTGTGGGGTGTGGGGTGTGGGGTGTGGGGTGTGGGGTGTGGGGTGTGGGGTGTAGGGTGTGGGGTGTGGGGTGTCGGAAGAATAAATAGAAATAATCTCCTGACTCCCGACTCCCGACTCCTGACTCCTGCCTCCTGTCTCCCGACTCCTGATAGCTAAAAAACTGAGGTAAATTCCAGAAAAATCATTAATTTTTGGGAAAAAAGTAGCAAAAATTACAAAAAACATCTAAAAAGTAGCGAAAATTACAAAAAATCTGCTAACCTAGCCGTAATATCACACAGATATTCGTAGAAAGATTCCCGAAAATCTCCTCAGCAAAAACATCCGTGTGAAGTAGCTAATATTGTCAGCGAGGTTAGTTCAAGATCATCATGTCAAATTTAGGACGACGTAAATTTCTCCTGTACGGTTCTGCCGCTTTGGGAACCAGTATTCTGTTAA
Organism: Microcystis sp. LE18-22.4A; assembly: GCF_027531105.1. Taxonomy (NCBI): domain Bacteria; kingdom Bacillati; phylum Cyanobacteriota; class Cyanophyceae; order Chroococcales; family Microcystaceae; genus Microcystis; species Microcystis sp. LE18-22.4A. The sequence continues at coordinate 6,807 of NZ_JAPZRB010000045.1, read as the reverse complement.
AAGCTTGCGGTGGCAATCAAAGCCAAACCCCCACGGCTAGTCCTAGCCCGGCTGCTAGTCCCGCCCCAGCCTCTGGAGAGACAATTAAGGTGGGTATTCTGCACTCCCTCAGTGGCACCATGGCCATCAGTGAAACCAGCGTAGTTGATGCGGAAAAACTGGCGATCGAGGAAATCAATGCCGCCGGTGGTGTTCTTGGTAAACAGATCGAGGCAGTGGTGGAAGATGGCGCTTCCGATTGGCCAACTTTTACCGAAAAAGCCACCAAACTGATCGATCAGGACAAAGTTGTGACTGTCTTCGGTTGTTGGACTTCCGCCAGTCGTCAGGCAGTTTTACCCGTGTTTGAAGCCAAAAACCATATGCTCTGGTATCCCGTCCAGTACGAGGGTCAAGAGTGTTCTAGAAATATCTTTTACACCGGTGCTGCCCCCAACCAACAGATCGAGCCGGCAGTGACTTGGTTGCTGGAAAATAAAGGGAAAAAATTCTTCCTCGTCGGTTCCGACTACGTTTTTCCCCGCACTGCCAACACGATTATTAAAGAGCAGTTAAAGGCGAAAGGCGGCGAAACCGTGGGCGAAGACTATCTACCCCTAGGTAACACGGAAGTTACCCCGATTATCACCAAAATTAAGCAAGCTTTACCCGATGGCGGCGTTATTTTCAACACCCTCAACGGTGACAGTAACGTGGCTTTCTTTAAACAACTGCAAGCGGCCGGTTTAACTCCCGATAAATATCCGGTCATGTCGGTGAGTGTTGCCGAGGAAGAAGTTAAACAGATCGGTAAGGAATATCTCCTCGGTCAATACGCTTGCTGGAACTATTTCCAAACCGTAGATACCCCCGCTAACAAGAAATTTGTTGAGGCTTTTCGAGCTAAATTCGGTCAGGAGCGCGTCACTAACGACCCCATGGAAGCGGCCTACATCATGGTCTATCTCTGGAAGCAAGCGGTGGAACAAGCGGGAACCGCCGATGATCTCGACAAAGTTCGCGCCGCCGCCATCGGACAAAAATTCGATGCTCCCGAAGGACCGGTAGAAATGTTCCCCAATCATCATATCTCCAAAACCGTCCGCGTTGGTCAGGTGAGAGATGATGGTCTATTTAACATTGTTTGGTCAACTCCGGGGGTAGTGGATCCGCAACCTTGGAACCAATTTGTCCCCGAAACCAAGGGTTTTGCCTGTGACTGGACGGATCCGGCTAAGGGCGGTAAATTCAAAATGGAAAAATCCTAGTTTTAGGAGTTTTTTCAGACAATAACGAGAGTGAGGTGGGCATTACTGTTCACCCCACTTTTTAAAGCTTAAAAATGCACGGGAATAACGAAAAGTGTCAGCATTATTGGAAGGATTGTTTAATGGTATTAGCATCGGTTCTGTGCTATTGCTGGCCGCTTTAGGACTAGCGATTGTCTTTGGACTGATGGGGGTAATTAATCTCGCTCACGGTGAGTTAATGATGTTAGGGGCCTACAGTACTTTTGTGGTGCAAAATGTCTTTAAAGGTTTCGGTTCTCCCCTCTTTGATACTTATGTTTTATTCGCCCTACCGATCGCTTTTTTAGTGTCGGGATTGGCGGGATTATTATTAGAAAGGGGGGTGATTAGGTTCCTCTACGGCAGACCCCTAGAAACGCTGCTGGCCACTTGGGGAGTCAGCTTAATTCTGCAGCAATTTGTCAGAAGTGTCAACGGGTTATTAGTAATTAGTTTAATAGTTTTCTGTCTGTTATTTTTTGGGGCGATGACGGTGTTAAGTCGTCGCCTAGATTGGGAGAGAATTCGCAATTTAACTATTGGTATCACCCTGCCTTTATCCCTAGCTATCGCTGGATTATTAGGCTATCTTTTATCTTTTAATCCGGTTCTCGCTCGACCCTGGTTTAGTGCCAGAAACGTCGATGTCACGGCTCCTGCTTGGTTACGGGGAGGTTTACCTTTACCCGGTTTTCAAATGCCCTACACCCGTCTATTTATTATCATTTTAACTGCCCTTTGTTTGTTAGGGACTTATTGGTTTTTAAATAAATCTTCTTGGGGTTTACGCATTCGTGCCGTCACCCAAAATCGCCAGATGAGTGCCTGTTTAGGCATTCCGACAAATCAAGTGGATGCTTTGACTTTTGCCCTCGGTTCGGGATTAGCTGGAGTTGCCGGTTGTGCGATTAGTTTTTTGGGTTCCGTCGGTCCAAACGTGGGACAAAATTATATCGTTGATACCTTCATGGTAGTGGTGGTGGGGGGAGTGGGTAATCTCCTGGGAACTATTATCGCAGCTATGGCGATCGGTGTGGCTAATTATTTAATTGGTTCGGGAACTTTTGCCCTGATTTTTGGTTCCGTAGAAGCACTAAAACCCCTAACGGATTTCTTCACCTTTTTCTCCACCACTAGCATGGCAAAAGTGATGATTTTTGCTTTAATTATTGCTTTCTTGCAATTCAAACCTGCGGGAATTTTTCCTCCTAAAGGACGTACTGCTGAGTTATAGATTATGATTACCGAAACCATCACTAGAAACGAATCCCGACAACGGGAAAAGAAAAAGTTAATCACGGAAATCGCTGTTATTGTGGGATTAGTGGTCATCTTTGCGGTGTTGCTGCCCTTAGCTTTGTCGGCCTTCCGCTTGCGTTTATTGGGGCGATTTCTTTCCTTCGCTATTGTCGCTTTGGGGATAGATTTAATCTGGGGTTATACGGGTTTATTAAGTCTTGGTCATGGCATATTTTTTGCCCTCGGTGGTTACGCTTTGGCCATGTACCTAAATCTTCAGTTACCCCCCGGACAAATGCCCGAATTTTTTACTCTCTACGGGGTGACAGAATTACCTTTTATTTGGCAACCTTTTTATTCCCTACCTTTGACAATTCTAGCCCTAATTATCGTACCAGCGATCGTGGCGGGATTATTGGGTTATTTAATCTTCCGCAACCGCATTAAAGGGGTTTATTTCTCGATTTTGACCCAAGCGGCTTTACTGGTATTTTTTAACTTTTTTAACGGCCAACAAAAGTTAATTAACGGCACTAATGGCTTAAAAACCGATACCCAAACAATTTTCGGTTTGCTGGTGGGTTCCGATGCCGTTCAAGTGGCCTTTTATTTACTCACAATTGTCTGTTTACTGGCTATTTATCTGCTCTGTCGTTGGTTAACTACCGGCAGATTTGGGCGCTTGTTAGTCGCCATTCGCGATGACGAAGTGCGTGTCCGTTTTTCTGGTTATGATCCTACTTGGTTTAAGGTGTTAGTTTTTGCCATTTCTGGGGCGATTGCCGGTGTTGCCGGCGCCCTTTATACCGTGCAAACGGGAATTATCACTCCTAACTCTATGGATGTGGCTTTTTCCATTGAAATGGTGATTTGGGTGGCTGTGGGGGGACGTGCTACCCTTGTGGGGGCAGTTGTCGGTACTTTATTAGTACGCCTAGCCCAAACTTTTTTAAGCGAACAATTTCCGGAAGTCTGGGTATTTTTCCAAGGGGCCCTATTCCTAATTGTGGTGACAGTGCTTCCCGATGGTCTTCTCGGTGGAATTAAACGTTTGCTGACTCATTTTGGTTTCCGCAAAACTTTAATTACCTATCCTAGTATTGAGGAAGCTCCGGAAGTGCAACTGGAAAGAGAAGAATTAGATCATAAGTGATCTTAGCTATCAGTTATCAGTTATCAGTTATCAGTTATCAGATGTGAGTTTTCAGTTCACTGATTACTGCTGACTGTTCACTGAAAATACTTCCCAATTCCCTCTTAGAAATTATGACTGGAAAAATCTTAGAAATCGAGAATCTTACCGTTAGTTTTGGGGGTTTTAAAGCTCTCAATAATCTTAATTTCAGTATGGATACGGGAGAATTGCGGGTGATTATCGGTCCCAATGGTGCGGGAAAAACCACTTTTTTAGATGTGATTACGGGGAAAGTGCAACCCACCATCGGACGGGTATTATTTAAAGGTCGAGATCTCCGCAAAATTCCTGAATATGCGATCGCTCGTTTAGGTATTGGTCGCAAATTCCAAACTCCTAGGGTATATTTAAATCTAACTGTCCGAGAAAATCTCGATTTAGTTAGTAATCGCAATAAAAATGTTTTCTCAACTCTTTTCGGTCGTCCTCCCCTAGAAGATAGCAGAAAAGTTATTGGTTTATTGGAAACTATCGGGTTAACTGCTAAAGCTGATTTACCCGCTTCTTTACTTTCCCACGGCGAAAAACAACGCTTAGAAATTGGCCAATTAGTGGCCCAGTCACCAGATTTACTGCTAGTAGATGAACCCGTAGCAGGATTAACCGATGAGGAAACGGAAAACGTGGGTAATTTGTTATTAAATCTAGCGGAAAGTCATTCAATTATTGTCATTGAACACGATATGGAATTTGTCCGTCAAATTGCCCGCAAAGTCACGGTTTTACACCAAGGAACTGTTCTCTGTGAGGGGAATATGGAGCAAATTCAAAATGATCCGAAAGTTATTGAAGTTTATCTAGGTTCCTCGGAAGAATAAAGAATCAAACGATTAAAATTAATTAAAAAGGGTTGACAATGTTACACATATCTGATCTCAATGTTTACTACGGAGAAAGTCATATTTTAAGAAATGTTGATCTTAACATTTATGCGGGAGAAATGGTCTGTTTAATCGGACGTAATGGCGTGGGCAAAACTACCCTATTAAAAACCTTGATGGGTATCTTAAAACCGCGAGCGGGAACAATTAATTATGAGCAAGAAAACCTGATTAATAAAACCTCAGATCAAAGAGCCAGATTAGGACTGGGTTATGTGCCGCAGGGTAGGGATATTATTCCCCGTTTAACGGTAAAAGAGAATTTAATTCTCGGTTTGGAAGCTTTACCCACAAAAAGAAAAAATGCCACAATTCCCGAAGAAATCTTCGATTTGTTTCCCGTTTTAAAAACCATGTTATCGCGGATGGGAGGAGATTTAAGCGGTGGACAACAACAGCAATTAGCCATCGCTCGCGCCTTAGTGGGGGAACCAAAATTATTAATTTTAGATGAACCCACGGAAGGAATTCAACCGTCAATTATTCTCGAAATTGAAGCAGCGGTGCGGCGTATTGTTGCCAGTAAAGGAATCGCCGTTTTATTAGTAGAACAACACCTGCATTTTGTCCGCCAAGCTGATCGATATTACGCCATGCAAAAAGGGGGAATTGTTGCTTCCGGTTTCACGAGCGAATTAAGTCAAGAAGTCATTCAGCGATTTTTGGCAGTTTAAACTTAACTTTTTTCTTGATATATGACTCAAATAGTCGTAATTGGTGGCGGGGCAGCGGGATTTTTTGGCGCAATTAAAGCGGCAGAATCTAACCCAAAAGCTGGCGTTACTATCCTAGAAGCGGCAAAAGAACCTCTGGCGAAAGTGCGGATTTCGGGAGGGGGACGCTGTAATGTCACCCATCATTGTTTTGATGTTTCCCAATTGGTTAATTATTATCCTCACGGTGGCAAAGCACTACGGGGAGCTTTTAGTCGGTTTCAACCCCAAGATACTATTAAATGGTTTGAATTGCGGGGGGTAAAACTAAAAACAGAAGCGGATGGGCGAATGTTTCCCAGCACCGATAATTCTGAAACTATTCTTAATTGTCTGCGGGAAAGTGCGACTTTTGCTGGGGTTAATTTAAGGCTAAATTCCCCAGTTAAATCGGTAAAAAAACAGCAAGAAAGTTTTTTGATTGAATTAAAAAGAGAGGAGCAAATTAGGGCAGATAAGCTTTTAATTGCTACGGGAAGTAGTCCTTTTGGTTATCGCACCGCTCAAGATTTAGGTCATTCTCTAGTCTCTCCTGTCCCTTCTTTATTTACCTTTCAAATTGCCGATCCTCGTCTGCAAGATTTGTTAGGGGTTACTGTGGATAAAGTGCGAGTTCGTCTTGGGGGAAGTAAATTAGAACAAATCGGACCCTTGTTAATTACCCATTGGGGAGTCAGTGGACCGGCTATTTTAAAACTTTCTGCTTGGGGGGCGCGGTTACTTCACGAGCATCATTACCGAATGCCTTTAATCATTAATTGGTTGGGGGATTATCATCCTGAAAAATTGCGAGAAATTATCTTACAAACTAAAAGTGAATATCCCAAAAGAAAACTTTTTAATTATTGTCCCTTTGAACAGTTACCCAAGCGTCTTTGGCAGAGTTTATTAAGTTACTTGACTGTTAACTCGGAAACTCCTTGGGCCGAATTATCTAAAAATACTCTCAATCGATTAATGATTGAATTACAGCAAGGGGAATATCAAATCAAAGGAAAAGGGGTGTTTAAGGAGGAATTTGTCACCTCTGGGGGAGTGAATCTTCAGGAAGTGGATTTTAAAACTATGGAAAGTAAAATCTGTCCGGGGTTATATTTTGCCGGGGAGGTACTAGATATCGATGGAGTCACGGGGGGATTTAATTTTCAAAGCGCTTGGACCACTGGTTATCTCGCCGGACAAGCTATGGGTAATGGAAGGGTGTAGGAAGCACCGGAGAGGGGGAAGTGGGGAAGTGGGGAGCCTTTTTTCAGTAAACAGTAAACAGTGAACTGAAAACTCACATCTGACAACAAGGGCCGAATCTAAGACCTAATTGGTTAAGCTAAAAGCTTTGATGTGCTTAGTTTCTAACCTTCTTTTTAGGTAGAGTTTGCTGAATAAATCTAAAAACCTTGTTGGATAAGGCTTTTAGACTTTTTTGACCTCAAAAAGTCCCGACCCTTGCAGTGATTGAGGGGAAAATTCAGGTACTTTTTCCCTGAAAATTAGGTAATTGACCAGGTGAAAAT
>NZ_JAPZRB010000321.1:0-13856 GCF_027531105.1 Microcystis sp. LE18-22.4A | reverse complement strand
AGCGATTTTGAGGGGGTCAATTACCTAATTTTCAGGGAAAAAGTCCCGGAATTTTCCACCCGATCACTCCGGGATCTGGCACTTTTTGGTTTCCAAAAAGTCTAAAAGTCTTACCCAACAAGGTTTTTAGATTTATTCAGCCAGCCCTATTTACAGGCCATTACCGCGATCGTGTAGGCGTTATTATTCATGCCGTTAATATTAAAATTAATCTGATAGGGCTGTCTACCCGTGGGTGATTGGAAGGGTAAAGAATAGGTTTCGCCCCGTTTCATTTCGACATTTTTCTGGAAGGCGCTATTGACTGAATTATCGGGATATTTGAGATTGATCGTCACTCCGTATTTGCCATCGTTTTCGGGAACCATTACCCCTTTAAAAGAGGCGAATTTCACCCCGGAGGGAACGGCGAAATCGGTGTTAAAGTTATTCTTTCCTATGGCATCGATCTGTTTGCGGATATGGGTCTGATTAGTGGCTACTTCCTTGAGGTACTGACAGTTTTTCGGAAGTTCGGTAGCCTGATCTTTGGTACTGGCGACAACGGCCATCGAGGTCAGTCCGAGGATTAAACCAGCCCAGAGAAAGCTGAAAGTTTTTGTCAACATGATAGTTTTTCCCGTTAAGTTTTTCTAAAATTGGCTCTTCGGGGACGATTAAAGATAATTAAGCCTTAATTGTCCCGCCTTGACTTTTTCCGTGACCAAAGTTCTCACTAATTCTAATTTTTGGCGCGGGACTTGGTCATTATCGCTCGCAGTGGAGCGAGTTCTCCTGTTTCTTCTGGGGTTAATTTTTGTGCGTCAACCCGTGAGATGTTCAGAGAATTGCTCCTCGTTTTTACTCTCCGAACCAAGCACAAACCCCGCTCACATACCCAAGAAAGCTAGGATTCAATATTTACTACTAATATTTAACTTTGGCAGGCTCGGAGAAACTATCAAAATTCTGCAAATCTAACTTTTATTTTGTTAAAGAATTATCTCGCAAAGTTGCCGACGGACACTCACCGAACATTTTCTTATAATCTTTGGCAAATTGACCCATGTGCCAGAATCCCCACTGTAATGCGATCGCACTAACGGTAATTCCCCTACCCGCAGAGGCTTTTAGTTGTCGTCGTACCCCGTTAAGACGTTGAATTTTGAGATAAGTCGCAGGTCCCAGGCCAAAACATTCCTGAAAACCGTAACGGAGGGTACGTTCACTAATGTGCAGTTCTTGACAGAGATCGAGGATCGAGAGGGGGCGATCGAGATTGTCCAGTAAGATCTCCTCTGCTCGCTTAATGTAGGGATGTCGTATTGAAGGGCGCAGGGGCGGATCGTTTTGATGGGAATCGAGTACATCTAGAACCAGAGAGATAAAATCCTCTCGGATCGGCGATTGCATAGCTGGCTGTAGAATTGTCTGGGGTTGTCTCCAGAAAAGCTCAAAAATATATCTTAAATGAGAGCGGAATCGTCTCAGGACAGTCGGCTCTGGTTGAATGGCAAGGGTTGAATCCGTAATTAAAGATACTACCCTGGGCCGATTGGTTTGTTCGGCCCGGGAAAACAGAGAATCGATATCGATAGTAACCAGAGCGAGGGGGAAGTTTCCCGATCGAAGCATATCGATTCCCCTGGAACTTTTCTGCAAGAGAGCGGAATTCGACGATAAGGAATACCCGTGCCACTTGAACACCTGGGGTGTGGACAAGGGTATGCCGACGGTGATTGTCCCGGGAGGAGAATCCCCTTGAGAACGAATTCCTCGATTGTAAATCGGTCGGGCGAATTGTATGCCCCCGACTTGAGCTACAAACAGTTCCCCCTCGAAAGTTCCCGCCTCGATCGGTCGATGAACCATGTCCCAACGAAAAGCTCTCATCTGCGACCCTAGTTCATCGATATCGTGAAAAGGAATAGTCTCGATCAGGGGCTGTAAATTGATATCCATTTTGTCTGATTTAGGATAGCGGAATTATTAAAAATTATTAAGTATTATTAAGAGTTATTCTCTTGTCAATAGGCATTATACCTCACCAATCTTAATTGTAGAGTTTTTTAGCTTTTATGGGTTAATAACGTCAGACTCTGACTTTTTTCCTTGATTGAAAGAAATAGGGGTTTCTCGTTATCCGCAATATTTTTTAAAATTTATGGTCAATTCTTAATAAAAAAATTACCGAAAAGTTCTATCTGTAAGTCTAAGTTTGCCATTTTTTGATAGCGATCGCTCTTGCCAAGCTTCTATAATAGTCTTCTAGAGGCTAATAGATAGAAACTCGCTGTTTATTCAAGCAAGCAAATTTAGAAAGAAGATAGGAGATAAATACCCTTAAAATTGATGAGCAGGAGGAAATATTACCAATTAAAGGTTCGCCGCTATGAAATTCCGTCAATTGATGCGGGCAACAGAAAATAAATACAATCGGCTGCTGGCAAATCTAGTCTTGCTCTACATTATTTACCCATTTTTAGTATATCTACCCCTGGGAGATTTGCTAGTTTTCTTTTTCTTCTCCCTCTCCCTGATCATCGCCGTCTATCAGATCGATCGCAGTAAATTGGCTTTAAGATGTAATATCGGTCTGTTTCTAATTGCCCTCATCCTGCGAGTATTCGGCAGGATTATCCCTATTTATAGGGATTTAACCGGTTGGTTCGATCTGTCTAGTACATTAATTTCTCTAGCTTTTATTAGTTTATGCGTGTACTCGATTTTACGAGAATTAATTCTCGCCGAACAGGTAACATCCGATATCATCAAAGGGGGAATTTGTGTCTATTTTCTCCTAGGATTTTTCTGGGCATCCGCTTATAGTATCGTCCAGATTTTTGAACCCGATTCCTTTAGCTCCGCCGCTAAAACCGTCAACCAGGCGGATCTACTTCATTTCAGCTTTACTACCCTGGCCACGGTTGGCTACGGTGATATAGTTCCTACCAGTAAAGTCGCTAGAGTTTTGGCCAATTTAGAAGGAATGACTGGAGTTCTCTATCCCGCCGTTTTTATCGCTCGTTTAGTCAGTTTACACAATGGTCGTTAACCAAAACAATCCAGCGCCTTGGGGGAATATTAGATGATTATGCCTCGCTTCATGCCGATTCTTTCTTTACTTTTGCCTTGGGTCACTGCCGCAGGAGTCTTGGCGGAAATACCGACTCTATCCCAGGAAATCCGCCCAAAAACGGCGGAACAGGTGATCGAGCAACTCTGTGCTAATTTAACCAAACAGCGATCGTTCACCGTCAATATGGATGTCACCTATGACGATGTACTCGAATCCGGGGCGAAAGTTCAGTACAGTGCCTATCAAAACATCTGGGTAGAGAAACCCGATCGCCTGCGCTCGGACTACACTGGGGATGAACGAGTTACCCGCTTTTTTTACGATGGTAAAACCTTCACCCTTGCGGATCTGGAACGGGATCTATACGTCACGAAACCAGCACCGAATACTCTAGATGAAGCCTTAGACCAAGTAGAGCAAAGGTACGGGATCACCATTCCCATGTCCAATCTGGCAGCCAACGATCCCTGTGCAGATCTAATGGCTGATGTCAGACAAATTATTTTTATCGGCAACAACATGGTCAACCGCGAACCGATGTATCACCTGCTGCTGATCGGTAGCGATCGCGATTATCAAATCTGGGTCACGCAGGATGCCACCCCCCTACTGAGGAAAGCGATTATCACCTATAAAACTCTACCCGGTTCACCCCAGTACACGGCAATATTATCCGACTGGAATTTTAATCCCAGTACCCCCGCCGATACTTTCACTTTCCAACCGGGATCAGAGTCGATCCCTATCGAACTTCTACCCCCTAGGAATAATCAATCCCAGCCATAAAGCCCGTTCATAAAACGCGATCGCTTGTCGGTATTCCCCTAAATCAGCGTTTTGATATACTTTGGATATCTAACGAATTCGAGGTGGGATCATGAAGTCGCAGATTGGACGCTGGGGTAATTCTTTAGCGATTCGGATTCCCAAGTATGCGGTGGAAGCACTAAACCTCAATCCCAATGACGTTGTTGAATGTTCTGTGGAAAACGGAAAGCTAGTAATTGAGCTAATTCAAGCCTTGCCTGAGTTAAGCCTAGAAGAACTACTGGCTGAGGTTGTTGAATCACCGGAGCCGGAAGTGGATTGGGGACGGCCAATGGGAGAGGAGGTTTGGTGACATACATTCCAGAACGTGGAGATTTCCTGCGGTTGAGCTTCGACCCACAAATTGGGCATGAGCAAATGGGTAATCGTCCAGCACTGGTGGTAAGCCCTATTGATTTTAATCGCAAGATTGGTTTTGCCTTTGTCTGTCCGGTGAGCAATACGCAACGCCAGAACCCTTTCTACGTCAAGATTCCAGATGGAGAGGCAGTGACAGGAGTTATCATGGTAGATCAACTGCGATCGTTGGACTTCCGAGCGAGAAAAGCGAGCTTTATCGGCAAGTGTCCAGAACGGTTGCTCCAGGATGTTCTCAGAAGAATTAAGCCGATTCTGTTCTGACAGGGACATTCTCAAAAGTCCCAGAAGAGCGATATTAATTATGAACCCAACCCAGATTTATTATAGAAAATGTTCCCGCCAGAGTTTGTGTAGAAACAGGAGAGCGTTTTTTTTGCACCAGAAACCGTCGAACGCTTGCAGAAAATAATCTGGGAAGATAAAAAAATCAAGGAGTCCGGGCCATGAAAAGATCTTTACGTCAAAACTTATGTGTTCTTGCCGCCCTCCTCTTGGGTACAAGTTTACTGATCACGGATTATGTGGACGCTCGCGGTGGCGGTGGTCGTGGCGGTGGCGGTGGTGGTGGTAGTCGTGGGGGTGGTGGAGCTTCCCCACGGGTTAACCGCAGTAGTGATCTGCAAAACCGGGGGAATTTTAGTAATCGTTCCCAACCTTCCAGAGATTTTTCTGGAAGACAGGGTGAACGGCAAACCGGTCAACAAAACCGTCAAGGGGAACGCACGGAAAGACAGGGTGAACGGCAAACCGGTCAACAAAACCGGCAGGGGGAACGCACCGAAAGAACCGATACCCGTCAAGGGGAACGCAGCGAAAGACAGGGGGAAAGACAGGGGGAACGCACCGAAAGAACCGATACCCGTCAAGGGGAACGCAGCGAAAGACAGGGTGAACGGCAGCAGCAGGTTAGCGATCGCCAACAGAACCGTCAGAACTTTATTGACGATAATCGCAACGGTTACTGGCGTGGTGGCGGTTGGTACGGTGGCGGTTATTACGTCCCCCCGGGTTGGGGTTGGGTGGGTTTGACCACCGGCTTAGTCATCGGTTCAGCGATCGCTACTCTCCCCCCCTACTACAATACCGTCTATGTGGGTTCCACTTCCTACATTTACTCGGACGGCATCTATCTTCAACCTAGCGGTAGTTCCTACACGGTGGTGGCCCCGCCAATCGGCGCAATTGTCACCTATATCCCAGACGGCTGCACCACAATCACGGCTGACAATACGCTTTATTACAATTGTAGCGGTATCTACTATCAGCCACTGTTTGAGAATGGTTCCACGGTTTATCAGGTGGTTCGCTTCTAATCGGTTTCTTCTTCATCAATAATTGCCGATCGATCTAATAATAATAAATCTCGCAGGCGATCGGTATCTAATTCGGTTAACCAATTTTCCCCAGCATCTACGGTTTGTTCCGCTAATTGTTTCTTGCTTTCGATCATCTCATTAATGCGTTCCTCTAGGGTTCCCGTACAGATGAATTTATGTACCTGAACATTGCGTTTTTGTCCGATGCGAAAAGCGCGATCAGTGGCCTGATTTTCTACGGCCGGATTCCACCATCGATCGATATGAAAAACGTGATTAGCGCGGGTTAGATTTAATCCTGTTCCCCCCGCTTTCAGGGAGAGAATAAAAATCTTTGGTCCTTGGGGATCATTTTGAAAGCGCTCGATCATTTCTACCCGATCTTTTGTTTTGGTAGAACCGGAGAGAAATAATATTTCCTCGGCTAATTTTTTCTGGAGATGGGTTTGTAGGAGTTTTCCCCACTCGGCAAATTGTGTAAAAATTAAAGCTCGATCGCCTTCTGCTATCACTTCCTCTACCATGGCTTCTAAACGTAATAATTTTCCCGATCTTTGACTGGTTTCTAAACTATTTTCTTTCAAAAAATGGGCGGGATGATTACAAATTTGTTTTAGTTGCATTAGCAAGGTTAAAATTAATCCATGTTTCTGAATTCCTTGAATTTCTTCAATTTTCTGGAGCGTTGTCTCGACTAATTGTTGATAAAGTTGTCCCTGTTCTTTCGATAAACCACAAAAAATATTCATTTCCTGTTTTTCTGGTAAATCTTCAATAATATTTTTATCGGTTTTTAATCTCCGTAAAATAAAGGGACGGACAAGGGAACGTAAATTATGCAGGGATTCTTGATCGCCGTATTTTTCAATGGGAAGGGCAAAACGGCGCTGAAAAAAGGCTTGAGTTCCTAAAAAATTGGGATTGAGAAAATCCAAAATTGACCACAATTCCGTCAGGCGATTTTCTACGGGAGTTCCCGTTAAGGCAATGCGAAATCCTGCGGGTATTTTTCGCACTGCTTGGGATTGTTTAGCCGTAGAGTTTTTAATATTTTGAGCTTCATCTAAAACTAAACCTTGCCATTGTACTGCTTCTAAAGTGGAGAGATCGCGATAGATTAAAGGATAACTGGTAATAACAACCGATTGATTTTTTACCGCTTGAGCAAAAGCTTTACCTTTTAATCTTTTTTCGCCATGATGCACAAAAACAGCCAGGGTGGGAGCGAATTTTATTAATTCATGTTCCCAGTTATTGACCACAGAAGTGGGAGCCACCACTAACACGGGATTAACTAACATATCCTGTTCTTTTAATGCTAGTAAAAAAGCGATTAATTGCGGGGTTTTTCCTAAACCCATATCATCGGCTAAACAAGCACCTAAACCCCACTTTTCTAGGAAAGCTAACCAACTAACTCCCTTGATTTGATAGGGACGTAATTCCCCCCGAAATTCCCGCGGTGGGTTGATTAATTGAATCCCTTGATTGTTATTTAAATTATCAATTAATTCCTTTAATGCTCCCTCCGCTTGGAAATTAACTACCGGCAGTTTAGCAATTAGATTATTATCTCCTGAACTCAAGCGTAGGGCATCTTCCACCGAGAGATTAAGGGGAGCGATGGTATTATTTAAAATTGCCTGAGCTGCTTTGACATCCGTAGGTTGTAGGATTAACCATTTGCCTCCCACTTCCACCACTGGCGATTTTTTCTCTAATAACTTATCAAAATCTTTTTTTGATATTTCCTGTTCCCCTACCACTAATTTAAGCTGAAAGTTTAATAAACTGGTTAAACTTAATCTTTCTCCTTTTTTGGGAGTGACAGTGGCAGCAATCTTAATTCCTAATCTTTGTTCATTACTACCGGCAGTTAAACCCGTTGGCAAAATTACCCCTAATCCCTGCTCTTGCAATTGCCAAGCGATCGAGCGAATAAACTGATAAACTTCGAGCGAATCAAGAGAACATTCCTCCGGGTGTCTTTGCTCTAAACTAATTCTAATTGGTTCGTACAATCGCGCCGCTAATCCCAATCCTTTTAAGAGAATTTCCTGAGGATTATTGACAACTCTTTGATAACTATGATAACTTTCTTTGCCCTCTAACCAAATCAACTTGGCACTAATGAGAAATTCGGGATCATCTAACGCTTGTAAATAATAGGTGAGTTTCCACACTGTCCCTAGACTGGGAGGTTGTAAACATAAACAGACACGGTATTGATTCTCGATTAATTGGCGATTATTGCCATTAACCAAACTTTCTTGGATAGGAAACACCCAGTTATGATAAGCATTTTCTAGACGCTGTAAATTCTTGGCTTCTAAGGCAATCTCATGATGATCACCGCTTAAAGATTGTAGCCAGGGTTTTACCATCAATGACGGCGAAATATTAACACTACTATCTATCTTTTGTCGCAAACGAGCATCGACAATATTTTTTAAGCAATCGAGAATAATTGTTTGTGGTTCGCTATTTTCTTGATAGGCAAGACAGACCGGGGGGATGGTTTGGATAAACTTAGCTAAACGAGTGCGATCGATGGTACTATCCAGCAGGGGATACCAGCAACTTTCACCCTGATTTATTCCCGCTAAAAATTTCCCCCTTGCTAATAAATCTAAACTCCAACGGTGCAAATACAGCCAAAATCGTAGATCATTGCCGATAAATTCGGCCTTAGCTAGGGGTAATTTCTCCCATAACCGCACTATCATCCCCGCAGAAAAAGTTAATCCCGATACCTGCCATGGTTGCCAAGACAAGGATTTAGCTGTGGGTTCGAGAATTTGCCCCGACAGCAGCGGTAAAAAATATTTTTTCCTAGGGGGAGAATAACTAGGTAAACTGAGCTTGATTGATTCTGGAGAATAGCGGTCAAGCTGAGGAGAAAATTTCTCGATAAATTGGGCTAATGCCCCGGATTCTAGACAAAAAGGATGATTTTCCTTTGTTTCACTTAATTCCTTCCCTTGCCACTGTTCACCCCAAAGAAAAAAAACACTATCTTGCGAACGAATCAGCCAATTACCGTGTAGAGTAGTCATTATGAAATAGGGAAATTCCTCTAAAAAACCTGCTGTTGAAAAGGCAAAAAATCTCGATTTTGTCGCTTCTTCTGACCTTAAGAGCCTCTAATCTTCTATTTTAGTGGACAAGGGCTAATTTCTCAAGCAGAATCTAGTTCAGCGATTAGCCCCGATCGAATGGGTATTATCAGTAATAATAAATAGAGTTATTTTTAAACTATGTACAAATCGATCGCCCTAACCCTCGTCCTCAGTCTTCCCCTGAACTTCTCCCTAGTTGGTTATGGGGAAGATTTAAACCACCTACAGCAATTATTATCCACCCGAAAATGTCCCCAATGCGATCTGAGCGGTTCGGGGTTAGTGCAATCGAATCTAGTCGGGGCAAAATTAAATGGGGCCAATCTCGTCGGGGCCAATCTTAGTCAAGCTAATTTAAGTGGGGCGGATCTGAGTGGCGCAAATTTAACTGGAGCCTCTCTTTTTGGTGCTAATCTGACTGGAGCGAATTTAACTGGGGCAATCTTGACGGGTGCGGATTTAAGAGGCACTTATCTCAATAATGCTAACCTCGACAACACCAAACTAGACACTGCATACGTGCAGGGTGCGGTGGGAATTCCCAGTAGTGCCGGTACTCCTGAACTATTCTATGGTCTAGGAATGGTGGAAGGAAAACAGGGACGCACCAGCGCCGCTATAGAAAATTTTAATAAGGCCTTGACAATTAACTCAGAATATGCTCCAGCTTATCTGGCCCGGTCCATGGCTCACTATCGTCTGGGACAAAATGCGCTAGCAGCCCAGGACGCTCAAATGGCTTCGACTCTCTTTGAACGACAAGGCAATACCCCCGGTTACGAAGCGGCAGAGAATTTTATTAAAGGCATGGAAATCGCCCTAAAACCGCGAGAACAAGGTGGTGGCAACGCTCAATTAGACCAAATGGTGCAGGGGATTGGTTCTCTGCTCTTACAGTTTGTTTTACCCGCTTTGGGACTGTTTTAATCCTCGTCCGCTGGCTCTTCTAAATGTTCCGAGACCGCGTAATAAAGGTCAAGAACATGATGATCGGCAAGACGATAAAAGACTCTCCGTCCCTGTTTTTGGTATTTAACTAATCTTAAGGCTCTTAGGGTTCTTAACTGGTGCGATACGGCCGATTCACTCATCCCTAAGTCGTCGGCTAAGTCACAAACACATAATTCTTGTTTGGCTAAAAGCGACAGAATTCTGAGGCGGTTGGCATCCCCCAAAAGGCTGAAAAATTCGGCCATTTTTTGGGCTTTTTCTAGTTCTAATCCCTGCAAGTGCTGGAATTTCCCCTCTTGGTGATGGGATTCCCCACAAACCGGTGCTATTTTCTCTAGGGCCATATTTTTTCCTGATCGGTTATTAAGGGAAAGTTGAGAAAGGGAGGTATCGATCGAATCTTCAATCCCGATACTTGTCCCCTTCTCCCCAATAACTAAATTTAAACGCAACCACAGCCCTGGTGTCCACAGCCTTTCTCGTTAACGTGACCATTGGCACAAGCTTGGGAACAGTAGTATTGATCGTTTTCTTTGATGGCATCGGCGATCGATACTACACACAAACAGGATTTACAAGCACATTTCATCATGGTGACAGCGATCATGGTTACTACCTCGGAACTTCTTTACTGACTTTAGTATAACATCTGAACAGATGTTCATAGATTGAATAAAGTTAAATTTTTCTAAAACTCAGAGGGGAAAGTTAGAGCAGTCATCTCATATTTACTGCTCACTGATTACTGCTCACTGTTTACTGTGTTTAGACGCGGAACAGCCTACCAGCGATCGCCAGCCTCATAAATTGCTAAACGTCCGACACCTAGATATAATCCGGGAGAATTCTCCCCGGGGGGATAGGCAGTAATTCCAAACTGATAGACACCACCATAATCGGGATTTCGTACTGGTTTCAGACCGATGGAAACGGTATTACCGGGGGGGACAGGAGGATCAAAAATGACCGTAATCGTCTGAGTATTGGGGTCAAAAGTAGTGGATTTTAGGGTTAATTTTTCGCCTCGCTGATTGCGATCGCCAAGAAAAGCAAAGGTTTGATCGAGAAGAAAAGCAATAGTTTGAATATTAGGCTGCTGTTGTATGGTTACTTTACCCAAGGGCGCCCCGAGAGACGGCGGTAGAGCGATGGTAAGATAGTATTTTGCCCCCCAAGTACGCACGGATTGGAAAGTAGCGAAGAAATTAACTAGAGTGGGAGAACTCTCAAAAAATACTCTGCCATCGGGAAATTGTCCTGCGAGAGACACAGAAGCATCAAAAGCGAGTATAGCAATCAAAGCGAGTTTAGATAGACTTTCAGTCTGTTTTAAAGGCAAAAAAGGAATTTTCAAGGTAAAAGCTACTATAAAATATTGATTGTCAAGGGCAATTATACCAAATTCACTTAACCCTAAACCGCTGCCATTATCAGTGATCAGTTATCAGTTGTTTTCTCCCCACACCCCACACCCCACTTCTCACTTCCCCAACCCCCAACAGCTAACCCCCAACTTGCAATGTATCTCGAACACCTACATCTTCACAGTTTTAGAAATTATGCCGAACAGTTGCTAAAATTCGAGTCCAAAAAAACAATATTATTGGGCAATAATGCTCAGGGAAAATCCAATTTACTAGAAGCGATCGAACTTTTGGCCACTCTCAAGAGCCATCGAGTCAGCAAGGATCGGGATCTGGTGCTAGAATCGGACTCGGAGGCGAGAATTTTTGCTAGGGTTAATCGTCTTTATGGAGCATCAGAATTAAGTTTAATTCTCCGTTCTTCTGGTCGTCGCACCGTGATCCGCGACCGTCAACCCCTGCGCCGTCATCTTGATTTTTTGGGCGTGATTAATGCGGTACAATTTTCTAGTCTCGATCTGGATTTAGTGCGCGGTGGTCCGGAAGCTCGCCGAGATTGGTTAGATACTTTATTAATTCAATTAGAACCCCTATACGTTCATATTTTACAGCAATATAATCAGGTTTTACGACAAAGAAATGCTCTCTTAAAAGAGATTCGTAAACAGGAATTAGAGGGAAAAGTTTATGCGGATTTATCCCAGCTAAAACTCTGGGATTTACAACTAGCAGAAACTGGTTCAAGAGTGACGAGAAGAAGGGCGCGAGTCCTGCAAAGATTAATTCCTTTAGCCCAAAAATGGCACGAAAGTATTAGCGGAAAAACGGAATTTTTAGAATTACAATATACTCCTAATGTGCCTTGGGTAGAAGATGATGTCAATGGAGTACAAAGGGCTTTTTTAGATAAGATTGAAACCCGTCGTTTGGCAGAGAAACAACTAGGGACATCAGTAGTCGGTCCCCACCGGGATGAAGTGGATTTTTTAATTAACCAAAACCCCGCTAAATCCTACGGTTCCCAAGGACAACAAAGAACCTTAGTTTTAGCCTTGAAATTAGCGGAATTACAGTTACTAGAGCAGATTATCGGGGAACCTCCTCTACTACTCCTCGATGATGTTTTAGCGGAATTAGATATCGAACGACAAAATCAATTATTAGATGCGATCGAAGACCGTTTTCAAACTTTAATTACCACCACTCATCTCAGTTCGTTTGAGTCCGGTTGGTTGCAATCTTCCCAAGTATTTTCTGTCAAAAAGGGACATATTTTTTATTAGCCTATAGCCTCTCTTTATTTTGCTCTTTGTCTGTATATACCCATAATAACAAAACAGGCCGCAGGCCTGTTTCACTATTAGATTAAGAATAATTAATCCTACCTAATCTCGCGGACTACCGGCTTACCGTCGATAATTTCACCGACGAGAATCAGATCAGCAACCCCGACAAATAAACCATTTTCTAAAACCCCCGGCATATTATTAATAGTTCTTTCCAAATCAGCCGGATCATCGATACTATCAAATTTAACATCGATAACTAAATTGCCTTGATCTGTCACCACGGGGCCAGCTTTTTTCACTCCCATGCGGAGAGAAGGTTTACCACCGAGGGCCTCTAATTTCAGCATCACCGGAGTCATGGCCATGGGTAACACTTCCACTGGCAAAAGAAAAGTCGATCCCAACTTATCCACCAGCTTATTGCCATCCACTACCACGACAAAAATATCGGCGAGACTATCGACAATTTTCTCCTGAGTATGGGCAGCACCGCCGCCTTTAATCAGGTTTTTCTGGGGATCCACCTCATCGGCCCCATCGATAGCGATATCCATCTTTGCGATGACATCGAGGGTAGTGAGGGGAATTCCGTACTTCCTAGCCAAAACTTGCGCTTGAAAAGAAGTAGGAACCCCGACAATATTGCTGATTTCCCCGCTTTGCAGTCTAGCGCCCAGATACTCGATCGCGTAGGCCGTTGTTGAACCAGTTCCCAATCCCACGACCGAATTAGATTGAACTAGATTAGCGGCGGCTTTACCGACCTCCTGTTTCATGATAATGATCGGATCGATTGCTGTCATGATGCACATTCCTAAAAGCGATGTTTTGAACCTCTTAGTTATCGGCTATCCGTTGCCCTCTTGTCAATGCAATTAGGGATTAGTGGCCTGAGCTGCTAACATTTCCTTGAGTTTAGCCAATTCATTAGCCCAACGGGGATCTGGCTGTAAAGCGTCACCATCGCCGGTAACTTTCGGGGTACTACTGCCACCCCGTTCAGCCTTGCGTTTTTTGCCGCCGCCGCCACCACCACTGGATTTGCGCGGTGCTGCCGTCGTCGGTTTCGGAGTCGGTCTTTCGACTTTTTCCGGGGTTTCTACGCTGGCCTCCGGCCCTTCTGCTTCTTCTCCTTCTTCTTTACCTCCCTTGCTCCGGGGGAGAGCTTTCTCGATTTTGATCGGGTTTTCCATGAAGGATTGACCGTTGTATTTTTCGATAAACTGGTCAGCTAGTTCATCGCTAGGGACGGTAACGAAGGCAAAACCGCGACATTTGCCAGTTTTGCGATCTTTGATGACTTTAGTGGTAATCGTATCCCCTTCATCGGCAAAAAGCGCCTGTAATTTTTCGCGCTCGACGGATTCTTTGGGCAAATTACCAACGTATAGACGAACGGACATGATGGATTCCTCCAAGTATAGGGTGATTTGACATACTCCCACCGTCAAGCTACGCTGTGACGGGGGATTCTTTCCACATTGCTGTTAGAAATTCCTTGTTCAACGAGACAGCTTAGATTCTCAATGTCTCCATTAAGAATCCAGAGGCCGGACTCTCCCAAGGCGTTT
>NZ_JAPZRB010000613.1:0-3628 GCF_027531105.1 Microcystis sp. LE18-22.4A | reverse complement strand
AATTCCTATTTTTTCATAATTAGGGGTCTCAAGCTCCCCCTAGCGGCCACCGAGAAAACCTTCACCAGATAAGTATTTTTACTCAAGTCTCTGGAGGGGGACAGCTTATGTGACAGTTGAGGGTGCGGAATGTGGGTTCTACTTAAGACTGTCCACTAAAAACTCACATCTGATCACTGATAACTGATAACTGATAACTGATAACCGCTCAGGTACAATAAAAGCTTGAGGCTTAGTAGATATTGAGATTATGGGTAACACTTTCGGACGACTATTTCGGGTTTCCACTTTTGGAGAATCTCACGGGGGTGGGGTAGGAGTGGTTATCGATGGTTGTCCTCCGCGCTTAGAAATTTCTGAAGAGGAGATTCAAATCGATTTAGACCGTCGCAAACCGGGACAAAGCAGAATCGTGACCCCGCGTCGGGAAAATGACATTTGTGAGATAATTTCCGGCGTTTTTGAGGGTAAAACCCTCGGTACACCGATCGCTATTTTAGTGCGGAATCAGGATGCTCGTTCGCAAGATTACAACGAAATGGCCGAGAAATTCCGACCTTCCCACGCGGATGCCACCTACGAAGCAAAATACGGCATTCGCAACTGGAAAGGAGGAGGCAGATCCTCGGCCCGGGAAACCATCGGCCGGGTGGCCGCAGCAGCGATCGCTAAAAAAATCCTTAAATCTGTCTATAATGTCGAGATTATCGGTTATGTGAAGCGAATTAAAGATATTGAGGCAATCATCGACCCCAACACCGTCACCCTCGACGAGGTGGAAAGTAATATAGTGCGTTGTCCCAACGGGGAAACGGCCGCCAAAATGATCGCCCTGATCGACCAAATTCGCCAGGATAAGGACTCGATCGGCGGTGTGGTGGAATGTGTAGCCAGAAATGTGCCGAAAGGTCTAGGAGAACCCGTTTTTGATAAGCTAGAAGCCGATTTAGCTAAAGGTATGATGTCCTTACCCGCGAGTAAGGGATTTGAAATCGGATCGGGATTCGCGGGAACCTTCTTAACCGGCAGCGAACACAATGACGAGTATTTTATCGATGATAACGGGTTAATTCGCACCACGAGCAATCGTTCAGGAGGCATCCAAGGGGGAATCAGTAACGGTGAAAATATTATTATCCGCACCGCTTTTAAACCGACCGCAACTATCGGTAAAGAACAAAAAACCGTGACGCGCAGCGGGGAAGAAACCACCCTGGCAGCCAAAGGAAGACACGATCCTTGCGTTTTACCCCGGGCCGTCCCCATGGTAGAAGCGATGATGGCTTTGGTATTATGCGATCATCTGCTCCGTTTTCAGGGACAATGTACGATTAGCGATCGCTTTTTCTAAACCTTTACCCGCGATGAAATTTTTATTCCTTCATTCCAATTTTCCCGCCCAATTTCGCCATTTAATCACGGTTTTGGCTCAAGACCCCGGAAATCAAGTGATTTTCGGCACTACCAGGCAAGAGGGAGAGATA
Source organism: Microcystis sp. LE18-22.4A (assembly GCF_027531105.1). Taxonomy (NCBI): domain Bacteria; kingdom Bacillati; phylum Cyanobacteriota; class Cyanophyceae; order Chroococcales; family Microcystaceae; genus Microcystis; species Microcystis sp. LE18-22.4A. Next base: position 2,144 of record NZ_JAPZRB010000613.1, on the reverse strand, counting down.
GCGGGGGTAAAAAAATTTATTTACAAGGAAAGTCGCGCTGTTTCTCCCCAAACCCATCATTATGTCCGTCCCCTCGAAAGTGCGGTTTTGCAAGGTCAAGCGGTTTATGGTGTTTGCCAACAACTGAAAAATCAAGGATTTTATCCCGATATTGTCTATGCACATTCTGGCTGGGGGCCGGGTCTATTTATCAAGGATATTTTCCCGAAAACTAAGTTTTTAGCCTATTTTGAATGGTTTTATCATGCCCATGGTTCCGATGCTGATTTTGATCCGGCGGATCCCCTCAATGCTGATGCCGAGGCCCGGATTAGAATTAAAAATGCGCCAATCCTGATCGATCTGGTCAGTTGCGATCGAGGTTTAGCGCCGACTATCTGGCAAAAACAACAATTTCCCCAGGAATTTCACTCAAAACTGACGGTTTTACACGATGGCATCGATACGGACTATTTCTGTCCCCGTCCCGATGTGCAGTTAGTCATTCCAGAGATAGGTTTAGATTTATCCGGTGTTAAGGAGATTGTCACCTATGCAACCCGGGGAATGGAACCCTATCGCGGTTTTCCCCAATTTATGACGGCTGTTTCCCTAATTTTAGCCCGTCGGCCTAACTGTCATATCGTGATTGTCGGGGAGGATCGGGTCGCTTATGGGAAAACTCTACCGGACGGCAAAACCTATAAACAATTGATGTTAGAAAGCCTTTCTTTGGATTTATCCCGGGTGCATTTTACCGGTTCTCTGCCCTACGGTCAATATAAACAGGTTTTACAGGCATCGGCCGCCCATATCTATCTTACTCGTCCTTTTGTGCTTTCTTGGTCAATGTTAGAGGCTATGGCCATGGGTTGCGTGGTGATTGGTTCCGATACTCCCCCCGTGCGAGAATTAATTACTGATGGGGAAAATGGTTTATTAGTGGATTTCTTTTCTCCCCAACAAATAGCCGATCGCGTCGATGAAGTGTTAGATTATCCCCAGGGTTGGCAAAATCTGCGTTTAAATGCCAGGGAAACTATCAAGCAACGCTACGACCTCAAACAATGTTTACAGAATCATCTAGATTGGTTATTGAGTTGATGAAATGAGAGCATTTTCCCAAAAATACTGTCTTTTAAAGGATTCATATCGCTATTAAATCCTTTCTCTGACAATCCTAATTCCTTCCCAAGCAGGAATATTATACTAAATCCGGTTATTAAAGACTGATTGTTTATTGCCCCTTTTGCCTATTGCCTTTTGCCTGTCCCCATAATTAGCCTATACTCAACGGATTTAGTATTATATTGTTATGTTGATTCAATAATTTTTATCCCTGCTCTAAATTCCCGCAGTGCTTGAGCATGATTTTCTGTATTAATACAACGCATCAATAAACCTACATCTAAACTCGGTAAAAGTTGCGATTTACTAACAGCCTCATGTCCCTCATTTCCTAAACTATAAAACAATAACTCGTCGTTCATCCAAAACCAAACTTCAGGGATTTGTAACCGTTTGTATGCTTCCAGTTTATTAATTCCTCCACTACTAACAACCACCTCAATCACTAAATCAGGATGTTTTCTATTTGCTCCCAACTCATAGGATTTATCACCTTCTCTTTTAACCTTTTCAAATTCATTTTCTAAGGTGACAGAACCAGTAGGAGTAAAATCTAATCCCAAAAATTCTAAATAAATTTCTAGTAAAGCACCAATACGTTCTTTGATAGTTTCGTGTTTTTTCCCTGGCATTTTTCTAATCTCCAAAACTCCATCTAAAAAAGATAACCTTAACCCTGGGCGATCAATTAGCTGTTCAACAGCTTTAAATTCTCTCCAGGTTAAGTCACTAATTAAAATTGGTTCTGCTTCTCGTTCAATGAGTGTAGTTATCATAATTTAAACCCAAATTTAGAGCGTGAATTTTGTTGACTATGATATGATATAAAAACAGGTGCGAAACGTTTAGGCATGAAATAGGGCTGAAATGCCTGAAATAACCGCCTAGTAAGGTCCTCAGTCCCCCGACTGAATCTAAGAGGTCAACCATGACCAACCTTATAACTGTTTATATGTCCCGACGTTTAGTATCGTCAGATACCAAACTAGGCAAGGGGACTCAAGGTCAAAACACTTTGTAACAATTATTTACAATTG
>NZ_JAPZRB010000382.1:0-6417 GCF_027531105.1 Microcystis sp. LE18-22.4A | reverse complement strand
CTCAATTGTCTATCTTTTGGTATTAACCTGTTTGTGCCTTAAGTCCTTCCCTGTATGGATTTCAGCTACTTTTGAGCGTAGGCGCTCTCATCGAATTTTATTTTAAGTTAATTATTTGCATAACAATTCCCGAAGAGCCCTTTTCTGTTGCCCGTTCCGCAGTTCTGGAGTTCCCTCTCACCACTAGGAAATTTATTTTGTACGACTACTTATAAATTGAAATATACAAAAAAGGGCGATCGCTTGATCGCCCTTTTCTCCTAGTAAATAACAAAAATTACCTCAAGATATACACCAGTAAAAACAGGATAATCCAGACCACATCGACGAAATGCCAGTATAATTCTGCTGCTTCCACACCAAAATGAGATTGACTAGAATAGTGGTCTTTTTGACGAGAACGCCAGAGGACAGATAGAATCAGCACTAAACCGAAGGTAACGTGGAGACCGTGGAATCCGGTTAAGGCATAAAAAGCGCTGGTGAAAACATTAGTTGTCAGACCGAATTCAGCGTGATAATATTCGTATCCTTGACCACAAAGGAAGATAATTCCCATCAGGGCAGTAATGCCGAACCACAATTGTAAACCGGCATTATTGTTTTGTTTAATCGCCTTTTGTCCTATGTGCATAACAAAACTACTGGACACCAGAATAATTGTGTTAATTGTCGGTAGGGTTAACTCTAATTCTGGCGTGCCGGCGGGGGGCCAAACGGGTAACATGGTACGGTAGAACAAGAAAGCGGCAAATAAGCCTAAAAAGATGGAACTTTCCGCCACTAGAAACAAAACCACACCGAATAAGCGATGATCTGGGTGGCCATGATGTCCGTGTTCCACCGTTTCCTGATGATAATTGACAGAGAGTTGAGAATCTTCGAGCGTTGAACCTTGCATGATTGAATGTCCTTAGTTTACACAGGAGACGGGGAGCTTTTTCTCAGTGATCAGTAAACAGTAAACAGTAATTAGGGTTTGCGGCAAAAAGTTTTTCGTGGGGGTAGGGTGTGGGGTGTGGGGTGTAGGGTGTAGGGTTTTACCCGTTTTCAGAGGGTCAATTACCTAATTTTCGGGGAAAAAGTACCTGAATTTTCCCCCCGACCACTCCCATGGCGGGCACTTTTTGATTTCAAAAAAGCCTAAAGATATTATCCAACAAGGTTTTTAGATTTATTCAGCAACCCCTAATTAGTGAACTGAAAACTCACATCTGATAACTGATAACTGATAACTGATAACTGATTATTGGGATTCGGCGCCCACTTCGGCGAGGAGATCTTGTACTGATTCCGCGGCTTCTGATTCCTCCAGATCAATACCGTAATCGTAGGGGCCGGACCAAAGAATCGGCATTTCCTCGAAATTCTCGATAATTGGGGGAGAGGAGGTTTGCCATTCTAGGGTTAAAGCGCGCCAAGGATTACGGCCGGCGGGTTGACCTTTAAAGGCACTCCAGACCATATTAATAGCGAAGGGAATACTCGATATACCGAGAATATAAGCTCCTGCGGTACTAAGAACATTTAAACCCTGAAACTGCACATCATACAGGGCAATACGACGGTTCATACCCAATAATCCCAATTCGTGCATCGGCATGAAAGTTAAATTCAAACCGATAAAACTGAGAACAAAGTGGATACGACCGAGAGTCTCGTTATACATCCGTCCGGTCATTTTCGGGAACCAATGGTAAACGGCAGAAAATAAGGCCATTGCCGTACCACCAAATAGTACATAGTGGAAGTGACCGACGACAAAATAGGTATCGTGGACGTGGATATCGAAGGGAACAGAAGCCAACATAATCCCGGTCAAACCACCGATGAGGAAGGAAGACAGGAAACCGATCCCAAATAATAAAGACGTATTGAGACTGAGTTTACCCCCCCAAAGAGTGGCACACCAACTAAAGATTTTAATGCCCGTGGGAACGGCGATTAACATAGTTGCCGCCATGAAAAACATCCGTAACCAGCCGGGGGTGCCGCTGGTGAACATATGGTGGGCCCAAACGATTAAACCCAAGAAACAGATGGTGAGACTGGAATAGGCGATCGCTCGATAACCAAAAATCGGTTTGCGGGCGTGAACTGGTAATATCTCCGATATCGTGCCGAAAAAGGGCAAGATCATGATATAAACAGCAGGATGGGAGTAAAACCAGAACATATGCTGATAAACCACCGGATCGCCGCCGCCGGCAGGGTTAAAAAAGCTCGTGCCGGCGATTAAATCAAAGGACAAGAGAACAAGAGCAGAAGCGAGAACGGGGGTGGAAAGCAGTACCAGAGTCGAGGTGGCCAGCATTGCCCAACAAAATAGCGGCATACTGTACAAATCCATCTCAGGAATCCGCATTTTCAGGATCGTGGTGATGAAATTAATCGAGCCTAAAATCGAAGAAGTCCCGATCAATAAAAGGCTCAAAATCCACAATTCTTCGCCCCATTTGCCGCTAATTAAGCTTAAAGGTGGGTAGGAAGTCCAACCGGACTGGGGTGCGCCGACAAAGAAACTGGATAATAATAGCAGCCCGCCGGGGGGATTAAGCCAGAAAGCCACAGCGTTAAGACGAGGAAAAGCCATATCTTCCGCCCCAATCATCAGGGGAATGAGATAATTGGCAAAACCCGCCCCAACCGGAACGATCCAAAGAAAGATCATGATCGTTCCGTGCATGGTCATGAATTGGTTATATAGTTCTGGGGAGACGAAATCGGGGTCGGGAGTGGCTAATTCTGTCCGCAGCACTTCCGCGAAAGCACCGCCAATAAAGAAGAAAAGAAAGGCAGTCACCAGATATTGAATACCGATGACTTTATGATCGGTGCAGAAAGTAAAGTAATCTGTCCACTTGCGGTGATGGATCACCTCGGGAACGGTTGCTGGGGTGGTTATTTCCGTTGATGCTGTCATAAGGCCAAGATTTTAGATGACAAGAAAAATTACATTTGCTGCTGATGGGCAACTTGGGCGAGGATTTCAGCGTCGATGCCCATTTCTTCGGTGTAGGGGGTCAAATATTGACGATCAGAGCGATCTTTAGTGGTCATGGCTACAGTTCGATCGCTGTCAACTTCGGCGATCGTATTATCCTGCACCCATTGGTCGTAATCCGCTGGGGAGTGAACCACAAAGCTAGATTTCATGCCACCGTGATAGGCCCCGCAAAGTTCCGCACAAATGATCGGATATTGACCAATTTGGTTGGATGTGAACGATAAAACCGTTTCCTGTCCGGGGATAACGTCCTGTTTTAGACGCAATTGGGGAACCCAGAAAGCATGGATCACATCTCCCGCTTCCATATTCAGTTGCACGGGGCGATTGACGGGAGCGTGCAGTTCCCCGGAAACAATGCCAGTTTCGGGATAGGTGAAGATCCAAGCGTATTGAATGCCTTTAACATTGACCACTAGGGGGGGAACTCCTTCACCATCGTAGGAATTGCCGATACCTAGCGCTACTCTGCGATCGCCGCCCAGGGCCATCATCGTACCGTGGTGATGACCGTGGTGGGCGATTTCTCCTTTGCCACCCTTGGAAATCAAGGGATCGAGACCGCCGATATTGTTATAAATCTCGAAGCTATAGACGGCAAGGATAAAAACGATTACCGTCGGGATGGCTGTCCAGAAGATTTCTAGGGGTACATTGCCCTCCACTGCCGGCCCGTCGGTTTGATCCCCCGGTTTACGGCGAAAGCGAATCACTATATAAATGATCACGCCTTCAACTATTAAAAATAGTCCCGTGGCGATGGTCATCATCAGATTAAAGATATTATCTATCTCCTGAGCATCTTCGGAAGCGGCCACAGGCATTAAGCCATGATTTTGGCCATACCAGAGACTAATTAAGGTCAAGGCGATCCCGAGTACGAGCGTCAGGATACTGCTGGGAATTTTCACGGTCTTTTCAATATTTTCAATAGTGGCTACTTATTCAAGGCTAAAACATGATTCCCCTATAGATGGGAAATTTAACCAGCATCTTCTGAGAATTTTATCTTTTCTTTGGGATCGTTTTCAGGGAAAGTATTTTAAATAACTAATTTTTATATCTTATTCTGAGTTTATGTAAACAAATGTAACGGAAATGGCCAGAAATCTAAAGAATATCTAAAAGCTTTTACCTGTCGTAAAAAAACTCATTCACAGTGATAACTAACTGGCAAACAAAGCCATGATCTTTGATGACAGACTCCTTGAGAACAGGCAAACCGATGACCGAATCTGTTTTTAACCCGACACCCCGAAGAGAAACCGGCCATATTCAGGTGTGGATGCGCCGCTTAGTCTGGAAAATTGCGATCGCTACTTTCGCCCTAATGGTGGTGGGTGCTGCCACCAGAGTTATGAACGCCGGTTTAGCTTGTCCCGATTGGCCGCTGTGTTACGGTCAATGGATTCCCAGTCAGCAGATGAATCTACAGGTATTTCTGGAGTGGTTTCATCGTCTCGATGCCTCTTTGATCGGGTTTAGTACGCTCGCTCTCGTCGGTCTGTCTTGGTGGTACCGTCGCCATCTTCCCCCTTGGCTGTTCCCCTCTGCGATCGCTGCTTTGGCTTTAATTCTCCTGCAAGGAGTCCTGGGAGGATTAACCGTGACCCAATTACTGCGATTTGACATCGTAACGGCCCATTTAGCCACAGCTTTGCTCTTTTTTGCCACCCTAATCGTCATTGCTATCGGTCTGACTCCCTACCGTGGCACAGGTACAGTCGGGAAACTAACCGGGATGGGAATGGTCGCCACCGGTCTAGTTTATCTGCAATGTCTCCTCGGCGGTCTCGTCGGTTCCCGTTGGGCGGCCCATCAGTGTTTAACGGTTTCCCAACTCTGCACCGTGATGAATAGCCACATTATCGGGGTTTTTCCCGCCACTATCTCGGTGTTAACCCTAGTTTTCTTCGCTTGGCGAGCTGCCGCTATCCATCCTCTCCTCAAAAAACTAGCTTTTAGCGCCGGGGGATTAGTTGCCCTACAGGTGTTTTTGGGCGTTGCCACCCTGAAACTGCATCTACAGGTGGAACCCTTAACCATTACCCACCACAGCATCGGTGCGCTATTGGTGGGAACCCTCGTCGCTTTTACCACTTTCGCCCTTCGCGATCGTTCTTTCGCTCCCATAAGCCATCTCTAAGGATTTAATCACGATGACTGGAACTCAAGCCCTTCGCCACCACGATAATTTTTTACAAGTCGCTAAAAGTTATTATCAACTCACCAAACCGCGAATTATTCCTCTACTGCTGATTACTACAGCCGCTTCTATGGAAATCGCCTCTAAAGGCCAGGTTTCCCCCCTCTTACTCTTTCTTACCCTCCTCGGTGGCACTCTCGCCGCCGCCGCCGCTCAAACTTTAAACTGCATCTATGATCGCGATATCGATCACACCATGCTTCGTACTCGCGCCCGTCCGATCCCCTCCGGTCGCGTGCAACCCCTCCACGCCCTCATTTTTGCCCTCGTTTTAGCCTCCCTTTCCCTAGCACTTTTTGTCTTTTTTGTCAATACTTTGAGCGGATTTTTAGCAATGACCGGCATCGCATTTTATATGTTGATTTATACCCATCTGCTCAAGCGTCATAGTATCCAAAATATTGTTATCGGTGGCGCAGCTGGCTCGATTCCTCCCCTCGTCGGTTGGGCGGCAGTAACGGGCGATCTCGGTTGGATTCCTTGGATTTTATTCGCCATTATTTTCCTTTGGACTCCTCCCCATTTTTGGGCTTTAGCTTTAATGATCAAGGATGATTATGCAGAAGTAGATATCCCGATGATGCCGGTAGTTAAAGGGGAAGAAGCCACTAGCGAGCAGATTTGGCTCTATACTTTAATCGTTGTTCCTTTCACTTTCCTCCTGATTTATCCCTTGGCTGCCTGTGGTGTGGTCTATGGTGTAGCGGCTTTGGTTTTAGGGTTTGTTTTCCTGAAAAAAGCTTGGCGATTAAAACAGAATCCTTTTGATCGGGATATCGCTCGATCGCTGTTTAAATATTCCATTCTTTACATGATGTTATTATGTACAGCTATGGTGATCGATAGTTTACCCATGACCTCTCGTCTCATCGCTACAATTGCCAGTTTATTCTCCTGTAGTTAGGTTTTGCTGAAAAAGTTTGTTGGTGGTGTCGGGAGTCAGGAGTCGGGAGTCAGGAGTCAGGAGATTATTTTCATTTATGCTCCCCATCTCCCCATCTCCCCCCGCAACGCGCACGAAGTGGTCTCCCCATCTCCCCATCTCCCCAATTCATAATTGATAATTCATCGGAAATTTTGGGTCTGAAACCCCGCCGTTCTAGGTTGGCTTTACGTTAGAATTAAAAGGCCAGTCTCGAAAACCAAGTGGACGGCGCAGCACCTTGAAAACTCGGCTTAGGGGGTTCCGACCAGAAAAGCTTGG
>NZ_JAPZRB010000006.1:0-6148 GCF_027531105.1 Microcystis sp. LE18-22.4A | reverse complement strand
TCCGAGCCAGTAGTCAGTAGTCAGGAGAATTAAGAATGAGCATTAATCAATTAAATGCTCTATTTGGTTATTTTATGCAATTTTATGCTTATTTTTCTCATTTTTGCCCTCTCAAAAATTAATTATGCAAGAACTCTAATGTTAAATCCTGTTTAAAAGTGGGGGAGTGGGGGAGTGGGGGAGTGGGGTGTGGGGGATTGGGGATTGGGGTGTGGGGGATTGGGGGATTGGGGGATTGGGGGATTGGGGAAGTGGGGAGCTTTTTTGCTGTGATCGGTAAACGGTAAAGAGTAATCAGCCAACTGAAAACTCAACTCTGATCACTGATAACTGATCACTGATAACTGACTCTATGCTGCCACTTCAGCGCGTTTGTAAGCTTCGTCGAGGACTTCTGAGAGAGTTGGATGGGTGTGGATGCGGAAAGCGAGTTCATGGACAGATTTACGTTCAGCGATCGCATTGGCCGCTTCTTGAATTAAATCCGATGCGTGGATACCGATAATATGAACACCGAGTAATTCGCCCGTATCCTGACGATAAACGACTTTAGCGATGCCTTCCGTTTCTCCTTCCGCTAAAGCCTTAGAATTTCCCTTAAAATAGGTCTTGACAGCAGCCACCTTATACCCTTCTTCCTGTGCCAAAGCTTCTGCTTGCGGTTCCGTTAAACCCACATAACTAATTTCGGGGTGGGTAAAAGCGGCGGCGGGAATACTGCGATAATCGATGGTTTTTGGGCGATTACAGATATTTTCAATGGCTATTACCCCTTGACCCGAAGCAGCGTGAGCTAACATCATTTTACCCGTAGCATCACCCACAGCCCAGAGATGGGGAACCGGTTCACCGTCCTGAATTACCTGCATTTTGTCATTAACGGCAATAAAACCGCGTTTATCCAGTTCTACACCCACAAATTCCAATCCGAGATTCTTTGTCGCCGGGATTCTTCCTGTAGCGACTAAACAAGCATCTACTTCTAAAATTTCGATCGCTTCTTTGCTTTTTGCGTCCACCAGTTCAATGGCCACAGGATTCCCCGGTTTAATACTTTTTGCCAAAACTCCCACATAAGTCTCGATGTCTCTAGGTTTAATCAGAACTCTTTCCGCGATTTTCGAGATTTCTGGGTCAAATCCAGGCATGAGACTATCTAAAGCTTCGATCATCGTCACTTCACAACCCAAAGCGGTGTATATATCCGAAAATTCCAGACCGATATAACCACTACCGATAATTGCGATCCACTTGGGTAAAGTTTCTAATCTAACGGCCTCATCACTGGTAAAAACCGTTTTATGATCGATCTCGATCCCCGGTGGGACAAAGGGAACCGACCCCGGACAGAGCATAATATCCTTAGCGGTGTAGATTTTTTCGCCACTATCACCGATGACGCTAACTTTTTGCGGGCCGGCGATTTTTCCCCAACCGTGGATAGTATCAACCTTGAGACGTTTAAGACTATTAGTGAGATCGCCTCTAATTTTACTGACAAGGTTGTTAGCATGATCGGCAATTGTCGGACGGTCAAAATTAACGCCACCGATGGCAATACCTAAACTTTTTAGATGGTCAGTATCGGCTAATTCTCGCACTCGTCCCGAGGCTGCCAGTAAAGCTTTAGAGGGAATACAACCGCGATTGACACAGGTTCCTCCCATATCTTTGGCTTCGATAATAGCTGTTTTTAGCCCACATTTGACTGCGTGTAGGGCTGCCCCGTGGCCACCAACTCCAGCACCGATAATAATTAAATCGTAGTCGAATTCACTCATAGTCTCTCTGACTCTCAAAGTTAGCATTATCCCATTTTACGATCCACTGTGATCAAGCGGTGCTATCCCGGTCAAAAACTGGAGCCAGTTTTTAGCCATCAGGCTCTTGTGCATTGAAACTGGCTATTGGCAATTTTAGGACAAGACGTTACTAGACCTCTGGTAAAAATCAAAAATTGTTGTTGGGATTAGGAGCCGGTCGTCAGTAGTCAGGAGAATTAAGCATGAATAATAATCAATTAAATGGTCTCTTCACAGATTTTAGGCAATTTAATCCTTATTTTTGCCGTTTTTGCATCCTCAAAAATTAATTAGGGTTTGCTGAATCAAAATATGAATACTAATCGTGCATTGTATCCATAAGTTAGTATAGTCCTAGGTTGGAAAAATTAGACCTGATGCCAATACTTTGCCAGATGAAGGAACCATCTTTCTCCTACCATAATTTAGGCTCGAAACCAGAATCATTAATGATTTCTACCGTTTCTCCCGATGGTTTAATTACAAATAAACCTTGTTTATAGGCATAACGATCTACTCCTTCATCTATTTCTATTCCTGCCACTGCACCATAAGCTTGATAGTTTTTATAATGGGGAAATGCTTGTTTAAATCGACTTAATTTTTCTAAAAACTCATTGACATCATCTTTCGATAAACGAGACTTACATTCTACTAAAACTACCTCGGTTTCATCGACGGCTAAAATATCAATCTCCATGGCTATTCCTTGCCGTTTTACCCTGGCACGACTGTAGGTTTCTTTAACATCAATACCTTTGCCCCGAAATAGGCTAATAACAGCAGGTTCGACTAATTCCTCGACAAATCTTCCCCAGCGAGTGGTTAAACTATCCACAGCACGACTGGTATTGGCCACTGTTTTCTCTAGCTTGGCTAAACGGCGATCGGCTTCAGCAGCCCGGCGATCGGCTTCGGCGGCCCAGCGATCGGCTTCGGCCTTGGCTTCGGCGGCCCGGCGATCGGCTTCGGCCTTGGCTTCAGCAGCCCGGCGATCGTATTCTTGGCGTGATTGTTCAAACTTTTCGTTAGTTTTCTCAAAAAGTTTATAGATATCTTCGATGGTAATCGGTTGAGACATGGTTATTTGTTTTAATCTTTCTTATTTTACTTCTTACTATAATTGTACTAGCAAAGTACAAGTCATTTTAGGGACGGGTGTTAATTGAGCAAGTCAATAGTTATACTAAATCCGTTGAGTAACGCACAGAAAACGGGTTTCTCGGAGAAACCCCTTTTCTACTTATGCAAAAGGCAAAACGGAGAATAAATAATCAGTTTTTAATAACTGGATTTAGTATGAGGACGATATAGCGGGGACGGGAACCACAGTTTCTTCGTTGATCATGGTTTCTAACTGTTCAGCCTGGGATTTGGCTCAATAAATTGATGATTGTAAATAATTGTTACAAATACTTGACTTAAGATAGGGTTTGCTGAAAAAGCTTTTCCTGGGGGCAGGGTGTGGGGTGTGGGGTGTGGGGGGTGGGGTTTTACCGATTTTGAGGTAGTCAGTTGCCTAATTTTCAGGGAAAAAGTACCTGAATTTTGCCCCCGATCCCCGCAATGGCTGGCACTTTTTGAGGGAAAAAAAGTCTAAAAGTCTTATCCAACAAAGTTTTTAGATTTATTCAGCAAGCCCTAAGATATTTCTATGGTGACAGAAACACAGATCAAAGAAAAAGCGCTAGAGTTGGGCTTCCATGGGGTCGGTATTGCCTCTGTGGACAGCCAAGACTCGGCGGTATCCCATCTAAAAAGCTGGTTAGAGCGGGGTTATCACGCTGATATGGATTGGATGACTAACCCGAAACGACAGGATATCAAAACTCTTTGGCCAGAAGTGCGATCGCTAATTGGTCTCGCCCTTAACTACTACACCCCCCAGCAACACAGTCAAGAGCAAAACCATGGCAAAATTTCCCGTTATGCTTGGGGACGGGATTATCACAAAGTATTAAGTAAAAAATTAAAAGCCCTCAGTCAATGGTTAGAAAGTCAGGGGGAGCAAATTCAAACCCGTTACTATGTGGATACAGGACCGGTACAGGATAAAGTTTGGGCGCAAAGAGCAGGGATCGGCTGGATTGCCAAGAATGGTAACTTAATTACCCGCAATTACGGTAGTTGGGTGTTTTTAGCCGAAATATTAACTAATTTACCTTTAGAACCCGATCGACCCCATAGCGCCCATTGTGGCACCTGTAGCCGTTGTTTAAGCGCTTGTCCGACCCAAGCAATAGTTAGTCCCTCTGTGGTGGATGCTAATCGCTGTATTGCATATCATACCATCGAAAATCGTGCTGTAACTTTGCCTACAGAAATTGCCGAGAATTTACAAGGTTGGGTAGCTGGCTGCGATATCTGTCAAGATGTCTGTCCTTGGAATCAACGTTTTGCCCAAGTTACCGACGTGGAGGATTTTCAACCTCGTCCCGAAAACCTCTCGCCAAGGTTGGAGGAATTAGCTAATCTAACTATAGAGGAGTGGGATCGTCGTTTCATCTCGTCAGCCCTGCGTCGAATTAAACCCCAGCAGTGGCGACGTAATGCCCAAGCTAATTTAGCCCACTCCCCTCACCCCGCACAAGATGACAATTAAAGTAGTCGTGTTCGATTTTGATGGTACTATCGCCGATACCCACGATACTTTCGTGGAGATTGTCAATCGTTTGGCTAAAAATTTTGGTTATCAACCCATCAACGAGGAAGATTTGGCCAGACTAAAAAACCTTAGTTCCCAAGAAATTATTAAACAATCCCAAGTTTCCCCCGTTAAAATCCCTTTTTTACTCTATCGAGTTAAACGGGAATTAAATAAACAAATTGAATGTCTGAAACCTTTCCATGGCTGGCATCACTGCCTCGCCACTCTTAAAGAAAGAGGCTATAGATTAGGAATAATAACTTCTAATACCAAGGAAAACGTCACCATATTTTTAGCAAATAATCAACTCTTAAATTTATTTGATTTTATCTATTCGGGAACGCCTTTATTCGGCAAACACAAAATTATCGATCGCCTGATTCGAGAAAATAAATTCTGTCTCGATGAAATGATTTATGTCGGCGATGAAACTAGAGATATTACTGCTGCCCAAAAAAGTCGAGTGCAAGTGGTGGCCGTCGCTTGGGGCTTTAACTCCCCTCAAATTCTCACTCAATTTAACCCCGATCATCTGATTCATCATCCCCTAGAATTATTGGATATTTTAGATAGGGCTGGCTGAAAAAGTTTTTCCTAGGGGCAAGGAGAGGCAGTTTGGGCATTTGTACTAAAATACCCAACACTCAGTTTAAATATAGACTTCGAGCGATGGGGGCAGAGAGACTCGAACTCTCACGAGCTTATAAGGCTCAACGGATTTTAAGTCCGTAGCGTCTACCATTCCGCCACGCCCCCGTTATTTAACCGACAATTTTTTATCATATCACAAATAATTTAATTGGCAAGAGTATTTTCAGCAAATTATTTTAGCCCGCCAATTCGATCGCCACAAAGGGGGAAAGACAGGGTAAAATAATCAGCAGGTGAATTGCCGTTCACCGACAGCTATTGAGAAAAATCAATCCTTATGCAATCAATTCTGACGCAAGAAACCATTATCATCGCCCTGATCTACCTATCTCTCAGTGTCTTGTATTTGCTCGTCATTCCCGCCGTTATCTACTACTACCTCAATACGCGCTGGTATGTGGCATCTTCTTGGGAAAGAGGGTTTATGTACTTTCTGATGAGCTTTTTCTTCCCCGGGATGCTGTTGTTAAGTCCTTTCCTTAACTTCCGTCCCCAACGTCGTACCCTAAAAGCTTAAGTTATCACCAAAAAAACCCATGAGACGCATTGATGTCATCGGGATCGGTATAGGGATGTTTGCTATGGGCGGCATCCTCTACATTATCCTACAAAAAACCGGTTTAGATAGTGCTTCGGCGGGAATTTGGAGTCAAGCGGTGTTGGTAGGTGGTGTCATCGGTTGGATTTTTACCTATCTGTTTCGAGTTGCCACCGATAATATGACCTACGGCAAACAGCGCCAGGATTACGAAGATGCCGTCTTTAAAAAACGCCTGGAAGCGATGACTCCCGAAGAAATCGCCCAAATGCAGCGGGAGATTGAAGAAGAAAAAACTAAATAGGGCTGGCTGAATAAATCTAAAAACCTTGCTGGATAACACTTTTAGACTTTTTGTCAATCAAAAAGTACCAGATATGGGAGTGATCAGGGGTAAATTCAGGGACTTTTTCCCTGAAAATTAGGTAATTGACCCCCTCAAAATCGGTAAAACCCCACACCCCACACCCTACACCCTACACCCTGCCCCTAGGAAAAACTTTTTCAGCA
>NZ_JAPZRB010000252.1:0-7091 GCF_027531105.1 Microcystis sp. LE18-22.4A | reverse complement strand
GAAAATTGTCTGAGCAATTTTTTGATAATTGACCACTGTTACATTTGGTAAATCGAGGAGTTGATCAAAATTTATCCACATAACCCACCTCCTGTTCTGTGTTACTATTATACCATGCTCACACAGAACCTAGAAGAGCCCTTTTCCTGTAACCCTTACCCCTTTTGTGCCAATTTGTTCTGTTTTAGTCGTTGTTTTTCCTTTCACTATTTGATCAATTTCAGCATCTAGTTCTCCCGCTTCAAAGTCATCTAAACCAACTTGGCTGATTTCCCCTGCTTGAATTTCCTGTCCTAAAATTCGTAACTCCTCAGCAAAAAGAGGATCTTCAGCCAAAATTATATCCAACTTTTTGGTAATAGTTTCAATGTCCGTACTGTCTCCACTTTCCAATTTAGCCAATGCTTCATTGACCTTGACCGATTTTCCTTTCTCCACAATACAGGAATTTTCGCCACAGCCTCCGCCGTAAAGCGTTGGGCTAAATCTCCTGTACCTGATTTAATGAACTCTTGGATTGCCAGAGTTACCAGTACACTCGCGGTTAAAGGGTCAGTCATCTTTAACTCCTTCAGGGTTTGGGTTGAGAGATTCTCTGTTCAGCGTAAGCCTTACGCCTCTAACGGTTTAGGGGATTACTCTCATAATAAAGCAAAAATTACTTATTGGCTGACGTTTTCATCATTTATTTCGGGGTTGTCGGTTCTGACTGAAATGTAATAGAGGATATTTGGGCTACGCGGAAATAGCCTGGGGACGTGGGAGAGATTTGCCTTGTGCAGTGTAGTCTTCGATAAGGAGATATAGAACTTCAAGGGCATTTTGTAGGGCTGCATTGTAGGTTTCACCATGGGTATGAGTATAGGGTCCAAACTCAGGTAGATGGGCGATAAATTTTTGGTCTTCATCTGACCATTGAATGGTGATGCTGTAGTGATGGGTCATGGGGTGTTTTCCTCCTCTAGATTTTGTAGTTCTTGCAGGGCGTTTTGGACTAATTCTATTATGGCAGCCGATAGTAACTGGGATTATTGCTATACTGGTGGCTCTTGACAAAAAATCATGTTAATTATTTTTCTGATGAAGATTATTATTCACCTTTTCATGTACTATGAATAGATGGCAAGATTGTTGAAGGATCACGAGCGATGCAATTTCTAAGGCTCAGAGTTAAAACTGCTTGGAGAAGTAAAAAAATAAGGGGAATTATATCGCTCCTATTGCTTTTTATCTTGATGCCAATTTTTCTTTATGCTTGTTTTAGTGATCTTCCTAACCAATCATCGGAGCAACTGCAAGGAACCCTTTTGGTTTGGTATCCAGAAGAGGGCAATTTAACTGAAGTAGTAGGTCTCGGTTTGCAAGAGTTTGAAAAATTAAATCCGCAGGTGACAATTCTTGAACAAGCTATTCCTGTTGATGAGATACCCGAACGTTTTTTTAAACAATCTCAAAGCGGATTGGGTGCGAGTGTTATTCTAATTTTTTCGAGAAATATACCCAGATTAGTATCCCAAGGAGTACTGGAGGAAATTGACCAGAACAATCTAGATTTATCTATTTATTATCCCCCGACGCTGAAACAAGTTAGCTATCAAGGAAAAATCTATGGCATTCCCTTAGGTTCTCGTACAAATGTACTGTGTTATAATCAAAAAAAATTACAAGTTAGTCCCGATCCGCTGCTGAAGCAACCTCCCACCAGTTTAGGGGGATTAGTGGAACGTGCGCGCAAAGGCTATTCTGTGGGGATAGTTTCCTCTTTTGAAGATACTTTTTGGGGAATGGCAATTTTTGGCGGCTATTTGTGGGATGATCAGGGTCGGCTGCAGCCTCGTCTATATGGTTGGGCAAAATGGCTAGAATGGCTAAAATTTGCCTCGTCACAGCCTAATTTTATCCTCAATCGTCAACGGGAATTACTTCATGATGCCTTTGCTGGAGGTCGCTTAACCTATTATGTGTGTAATTCTATTGAAATTGCCGATTTAAAAAACAGCCTACAAGATGATCTCAGAGTCGCTTTACTTCCCCAAGAAACTCAGGGTAAAGCAGCACCAATTCTCTATACACGGGTGATGGTATTTAATCGCAATAATAGTGATAATGAAAATAGTTTGGGGTTAGCTTTAGGAAAATTTCTCTCTAATCCCGAACAACAATTACAAGCAATCATCCAAACAGAAAGTTTTATTCCCACTAATCGACGGGTGCAGATCGAAGGAAATTTACTACCGCTCGAATCGGTATTATTACAACAATCTCAAAATGCCGTGGCAGTACCTCTGGATGATTGGGAAAAGTTGAATAAAATTTTAGAAGAAGGAGAATTTTGGTATGAAAGAGCGATCGCTGGTGAAATATCTTCCTCAGCAGCAGCCCAAAAACTGACACTTTATATTCAATCAGGTCTCGATCAGGAAGTCAGGAAAATAAATTAATTATGAACAACAATATCCCCTCTCTTTCGGAAATAATCGCTAACCAATTATTATTTTTAGGACGCAGGAATGTTCAAAGTCAATTAGCGATCATTTTTCTGTCTTTAATTCTTGCTTGGTTATTATCAAAATGGTTATGGTCTTACTTAGAAAAAAGATTTACTCCCGTCACCAGTTTTATCCATAGTGATAAAAAATTAACCCTCCGTCAATATTTTGCTATCCTGATACAGTTTCTTAATTTCCCAGTTATTAGTCTAATTTTACTTGACTTAAAGTATCTAATTTTTTTCAGTCAAAACTGGACAAGAGGAATGATTAATTTATCCATACAATTAATATTTTTTTATTTGATTTATCGTTGTTTATTAGCTGGATTATACGCTAGGTTTTCCGTCAATACAATTAAATATTATCATGGTCGGCTTTTAGCACCTTTATTGGTATTATTCCTCCTGAGAAATATTATTGGTGTTTACAATAATATTCAAGAAATTGCCCAAGTATCTCCCTTCAATTTATTCAATAGTCCGATCACACTGAGAAGCATATTTATTTTGATAATAGCTCCCTATTTTCTGGTAATTATTGTTGTTCTTATAGAGAGTATAATTCTGAGCATTACTAATTTAAATCAGCAAGCGAGTCGCGGTGAAATTGAAGCAACTTTACTGTTAGGACGTTATTTTTTCATTGTCTTAGGTTTTATTATCATCTTGGGTTATGTGGGAGTTAATGCAACGGCAATAGCGGCAATTACTGGCGGTTTATCGGTGGGTATTGGTTTCGGTATGCAGCAAGTGGTAAGTAATTTCATTAGCGGTATTTTACTATTATTTGAAAAAGTTCTCAAACCCGGTGATATCATTAATATTGAAGGACAGACTTCTCAGGTAAAAAAGCTAGGTATTCGAGCGACAACAGTGCAAATTCTTACAGACAATTCCGAAAAAATTATTCCCAATCAAAAGTTTTTTACTGAGGATGTCACCACCTACACGGGTAGTGATAACTTGATTTATTGTTCAGTTGTTATCGGAGTTGGTTATAATTCTAACGCCCAACAAGTGATGAATTTATTGCTAGACATTGCCGCTCAACATCTTCACATACTTAAAAACCCCGAACCAGTAGCCTTTTTTCTGAATTTTGATCATTCTAGTTTAAACTTTGAATTAAAGTTCTGGTTGGATGATGTCAACAGGAAAAAGCGAGTAATTAGTGATATTAATTGTGTTATTCTTGATAGGTTTACTCAACAGGGTATCGAGATTCCCTTCCCGCAGCAAGATATTCACATTCGCAATAATTAGCAATTTATCCCAGTCAAAAACCCTATCGGATTATTTTCATCTGAAAATATATCACTTTCACTTATTAAATGTATGTATTTATAGCGTTTCCTAAGCTAGTGAGGTACACCTATTTTTCTTCCCTTTTGCCTTCTGCCTCTTCCCTTTTGCCTAAAACCCATAACTTTTGTACCTCAGCAGACTGAAAAACGCTATATTGTTTTTTATTAATGGCTTATATCTTGACATAAAAACAATTTTAATATACTATCATGGTAGAGATAGTATATTCAGAAATCCTCAATAATCTAGAATCAAAATATCCCAGATTAATCTATCGATTTTAACAGGAAAATATCGAGGTTTTGCTCATGATTTTTCGTCCTACTTGGCTCGGCACTTTATCGCTTGCCCTTGCCTTAAATTGGCCCCTTAGTGCCTCAGAAACCTGCGTCCCGATACCTTTGATCGGTGGTCAAGGAAACCAAGTAACCAAGACCGTTTCTCAACCGACCGTTCCCAGTGTGTTCGGTGTCGATATCACTCGCAATAACTGGAATACCGATTGGGCGGTTCCGAGCGATCGCAGCTGGCAAAAATTCGTGGCCACTATATCCTCGGATGAGGGTGGTTCCTTCGATATCCAGATGTACCTCAAGTACAGCGATCAAACCACGGGACAGTTTTTTAACCAACAAGATGTACGGATCGACCCGGGTAAACCCCTGACTATTACCGCCACACCGGAACCCAACGATGAACCCTATCAAGTCAATCTTTTTATCGGTGGTGTCAACCATTTCGGCAAGACCTACACGGTAACCGTTGTCGGCTGCTACCGCTAGATCGTTTTTTTAATAGTGAGGAGTGAAAAATTATGGGATTCTCGCCATGCCGCCTGCTGATCTGGACTTTGTTCGGTTTATCGTTTCCCGTCCCCAGTGTTCTTGCCGAAGCGATAGATGACGGGAAAGCGATCGCTCCCGTGACCGTTGCCCCTTCCTTCTGCGAGGGTTTTACCCCCTTGACCAATAGGGTCGCCCCCTTGCTATTCGAGGGGGAAACCCGAACCGAGGAATTACCGGACAGTGCCTGTGCCAAGGAGCTGGCGGGAGTAGGAGCGCCCGTTTTGCCAGCCTCTCCCCTCACAGAACCCACCCCGGCTGCGACCCCGATCGCACCGGAAAATCCCGCTCCCCAGGGCCAAGAGGATCGAGGTTGGCAGATTAAATTTCAGCCCTACGCGACCATTCCGATCAGTACCTACGGAACCGCAACGGCCCGGGGACGTACCGTCAGCTATCATCTCGATCTCGGGGAAGTGTTACAATCGCTCCGGGTGACGGGTAGCGCGCGCGTGGAAGCCTGGAACGGTCGTTTCGGTTTGATTTTCGACGGTTATTACGCCAGCTTGAGAAACGTGATCGACCGGCAGAAGACAAGGGTTCGACAGCCGAATTTTATCGACTCCTTGAATTGGTTGCTGAGTCGGGATGCCAGCCAGAGAATTCAAAAAGCGATCAATGGACTCGAAGGCATCTCCCAGTCGGTCGATCGGATACAAGGATTAAAAGAAGAGGGGAGCTTTCAAGAGGCAGGAGACAAAATTCGAGCGTTACGACAGGATATCGCCCTAAAAACCGAACAATTAAGCCAATTACCAGCGGCGGCCGAAGAAGTGCGCGATCAGATACGGCAGGAAGTCGCCCTTCGGGAGGAACAGTTACAGGAACTGGAAACGGCGATCAATAACGCTCGGCAACGTTTTCAGCAAGAGATCGTTCCGAAAATCGAGCAGGCGCAGGAACTGAAGACGACCCTCGCAGAAATTCGACAGGAGGTGCAGCAAGAGGTCGAGCGAAAAGCCGAGCGCTTAAACGAATTTAAACAGGCTCTTGACAGCCTTCAAGGACAATTGGCCGAACGCCAGAATACTTTACAAGAAATGGTCGTAAAAATTCAGACTCTCCCCGACGTGGATATAGGTGAGATTCGGGATAATATCGATATTCGAGATCTCCGGGATTTAGAGCAGAAAATAGCAGAATTACCCCGCGATCCTGCCTTTAGCGATCGGCTAGGAAATTTAAAGGATTTTCAAGAAAAGCTCTCGCAAATACAGGAAGCACTGGCTAGAGGGCAGGAAAAAATTCAAGAATTGCGGGGGTTAAAAGATAGCGAACCCCTGCAACAACTGCAAGCGAAGATTCAAGAGTTACGGGAGCTAAAAGATAGGGAACCCCTACAACAACTACAAGGGAAGATTGAGGAGTTGCGGCAGACTAAAGATAGCGAAATCCTCCAACAATTGCAAGCAAAAGTTCAGGAGCTACAGCAGTTAAAAGATAGCGAACCCCTGCAACAACTGCAAGCGAAACTCCAAGAGTTACGGGGGTTAAAAGATAGCGAACCCCTGCAACGACTCGAACAAGAAATTCAGAACGCCCGAGAATCGCTCGAACAACTAGAACAAACAATGCAACAGGTACAAGAATTCGCCGACAATCGCCAATTACAGCAACTCGAAGCGGATTCGGAAACAAACCTACAATTCGATCAGGGCATCTACGATTTCGCCGTCAGTTACCATATCGGCGCTCCGATCAGCCACGAACTGCCCGAAAAACCCTCTAATCGCTCTTTTCCCTTAATTTGGTTCCAGCCCTATGCGGGCCTTCGTCTCAATAGTATTAGTATCGATATCGAGCAAACGCTTACCGTACAACTATCCAGTCCCCTCGTCAACTTCAGCCAAACTTTCCAACAAACCTTCAGTCAGGGGAGAACTTGGTTTGAACCGCTCCTCGGCGGTAAATTTGGGGTACAGGTGTCCGATCCGATCACTTTCTGGATTCGGGGAGACGCTTCCGGTTTCGGGCTGGCCGGCGATACAGATCTAAGCTGGAACCTCCTGTTTGGAGTCGATTGCTGGGTGAATCGCCAAATTTCCCTGCAATTCGCCTATCGTTTCTACGGGATCGAGTATAAAAACGGTAGTGGCGATAACGCGTTCGGTTTTACGCAAAACTTTAACGGACCCTTTCTCGCCGCCACTTTTCACTTTTAACTTAGTGTCAGCATTCATCCCTCGCGCTTAGCGCGATGGGACGGGGCTTTTAAAGGGCCCAAGTAATTCGCCCCAGGGTTCCCCTCATCGAAAATTTGGGTCTGAAACCCCGTCGTTCTACGACGGCTTTACTGTTAAATATGAGCATCGTTTACGAAATATATGCTAAAATGTGAGGTATGGAAAAAGCCTATTCGTTTCGATTTTACCCAACACCCGAACAAGAGTCGCTATTGCGGCGCACATTGGGCTGTGTAAGATTAGTTGACAACAAAGCTCTCCACGAACGAA
>NZ_JAPZRB010000124.1:0-7263 GCF_027531105.1 Microcystis sp. LE18-22.4A | reverse complement strand
ATGCACGAGCGCAACGCTCACAACTTCCCCTTAGACTTGGCTAGTGGTGAACAGGCTCCTGTAGCTCTGACTGCTCCCGCTATCAATGGTTAATTCCTAGTCTGAACGAAAAGGCACTCCCGCAAGGGGGTGCTTTTTTGTTGAGAAGGGAAGGATAACCAGTGGCTATGAGAGAATAAAAGACAGTTCTGTTATAGGCCGCAATCATTGATCTTTTAACAGTTCATATTTATCCCCCAATGTGACAATTGGCGGTCTTTGTAGGCAAGGGTAAAACTGGATAAATAATCTTTACCGTCTAAATCGAGATTAAAGGCAGAAAAGCAGACGTACAGACTACGTTTATCAACGGCGACAGAGCGACTAAAAATTTTACTGAGAGTATTGGCGGTCAGTCCAGTTTGTTGGCTAAGAATGTCTAAGGTGCAGCGAGTGTTTTGTTTTATTTCCCAATTCACTTTAGCACGGTGCAGTTTTTGGTAGCCGATGGAGGTTAATATGACGCCGCGTTGGCGAGAGGATTTACCGTTTGACTGTTCCATAAGTTGCCCCATCAACATAGAGGTCAGCATAATTTTCTATTATGGTAATCAATGGGGATACAAAAAATTACTTTTTTTACAAGATTTAAAGTTTGCACTAGGAGTCAGGATTTTAACTAGGTGAGATCACCGATGATTCTCCTTGAACAGTTATTATGTCCTTAACCTATGGGAGTCTATCGTTATTTAGCGATTGAATGGGGGGATCACCGTTATGCTTCATAAATTTCCCGACGATGCCCGATTCTTTGGAGATAAATAATGGGATTCTGTCTTAGTTATCAAAAAAGAAGCTAAAAAAGAATAGTTCAACCCTCTTGGGCAAAATATCTATCATGGGTGAGTATTTCATCAATTCCCATTTGTTTCATCACAATCCTAGAAATGCAATCTGTGAGACTATAGCCTTGATCAGGACGTTCATCGAATAGTTGAAATCCAGCTTGTCTTAGTTGAGGCGTATAAGAAATAATTTCCATATTCGCCTCTTGAGGGATTTGAAGGGGCAGGTCGCTAGAGATTTTCGAGGCATGATAGAACCTTTTGTTGCAACATAATTGAGGGTTTCATCTACAATGCCATCGGTGGTTATTAGGTAATCATCTGCATATTTTTGGGCATAATCCAAAGCAGTAAAGTGCCAGTTATCTCTGGGATTAATCAAGGCAATCCAATAAAATGTATCAGCAAAGATGAGTTTCATCGTTAATGTTTTGGTGTGCCATAAAGATAATGATCATGTTGTTCGGCTCCGTCGGTGGGTAAGGTTTCTAAGACTTCTGGGGGAATATCGGCGATTAGTTCTTCAATGAATTGCCAAAAGGGTTGTTTAGTTTTGCCGGCTTGGGTTTGATGGGGGAAGTCGAGGAGTTAGTGGTTGGTTTCATCGGAGGCGGTTTCGATTTCCTCTAGGAGTTGTTCTTTGGCGGTCATAGCTGGTTTGGGATGGGGGGATATTCCAGATTATAGCGATGCCGTTCTTGATTTATAGCATTTCTGATTCACAAGAGGTACATTCCCGATCCTGAACAGCTTAATCAGCAAAGGTTTAAGTGTGCCGCACAGATGCGAGAACCGCTATAGATCGCTGTTTTTGTGGTCTTGGGTATGAAGCAAAAATTTGGGGGTCGGAGTGTGGGCAGATTGTCAGGATATTTTGACAAAGTTTGAGCTTAAGTTGGTAAAGTTGGGGATTTTTCCCAAGTTAAGGATTTTTGCGAGAGGGTGGAAGGGCTGTAAGTTAGGCGGGGTAAGGGTTGGGAGAATTTTATCGACTTTTTCCTTAAGTTGGTAAACTTTGGTTGTGTGAGATGTTGGGAACAACTATCATCGGCTTAAATTGCTAAATTCGATTTCTTGTTTTCACTACTTATCCAGTACCAGCAATAATTTACTGCGTAGATCACTTGAAAAGTCGAATTATCGGTCTTTTTCGACAAATCCCATTGAGTATTAGGAGTCAAATATGACTGGATCTCCACCCCTAAAAATACGCTATTCTATTGGTTATTTACAAGACCAATATGATTGCGGTAATAAAAAACCGCTTGAGGACCTAATTCGGGCATGGAAAGGGATTCAGGAACTTCCCATCACAGATAAGCGTTCATTTTTCGTGATTGGGGGTTATCACGGAGAACCTTTTCAATATCGAAAACAAGTTGACGAGCTTTCCCAAGTGGATCAATATGTCTATTGGGGGGGATATTGTAATCATGGTAATGTGTTGTTCCCCACATGGCACAGGGTATATGTACTCAAATTAGAGGAAGCCCTACAAAGTATCGTACCTGATGTGACAATGCCCTATTGGGACGAAACCGATGAATACAGCATCAAACATGGGATTCCTGCGATTTTGACTCAAGCCCAATTTGAACTTGACGGAGAAATAATCGATAATCCGTTGAAATCATTCATATTACCAGAAGCCTTGTCGGATTCTATCCCCAGTGACGATAGAGCTTATGAAAAACCCAAAGGCTATGAAACCGTGCGTTATCCCTTATCGGGTTTAGTCGGCACACCAGAGGCCCGGGCGGCTACCGAGTCCCATAATGCTCAGTATCCCCATCCTAGCCAAAATACTGAACTCCTAAATAAAAATATAGTGGCTTGGCTTACTGGTCGGGAACCGAGAGAACCAGAACCAGAACCGGACTCACCCAGAGCGAAAGGGACTTACTGGGAATATCAACAATGTCTTCATGCCCCAAACTACACTGTTTTCTCCAATACCACCTCAGCTAATCAGTGGAATTTGGATCATGCTAATCATGTGGTTTCTTTAGAGTCTCCCCACAATGACATTCATTTAGCGATAGGGGGGTTTGATATACCCAGTCCATCAGGTCTTCAAGAGGCGGGACTACTTGCTGGGGCAAACGGTGACATGGGGGAAAATAACACGGCGGCAATGGACCCGATTTTTTTCTTTCATCATTGTAATGTTGATCGAATGTTTTGGTTATGGCAGAAACAGAACGGTTTCACCGATAAAGATACAATTGAGGTCATTCAGGGTTACGCTGGGACCAATTCTAGTGATGATCAAGGTCCCACTCCTGGAATTGCACCAGATACTCCTCTCAATTTGTATACTCCTCTCAACCCATTTGTCAAAGATCAATTTGGTAATGTTTATACTTCCAGAGATTGTATTAATATCGAGGAAGATTTAGGCTATACTTACGCACCTGGTTCTTTGGAGAAAAAAGTCCCTCTCAATGTATTGGAAAGTGGTTATAGTCATAAAAAATTAATGGTTCGAGGTATTAATCGGGCTTTATTTCAGGGGTCTTTTGTGTTAAGAGTTTATGCAACCGTTAAAGACGAGAATGGCCAATTTAAAGAATATTATCTGGGTAGTCATTCCGTTCTCAGTCGTCGCAATGTGGTTAAGTGTGCTAACTGTTTAACTCATTTGGAAGTGATTGCTTATTTTCCCTTGGATCAGATTCCAGAAAACTTAATTGATAGTGCAAAATACCGTTTAGATATTCAACATCGTGGTAGTAAATTACCAAAATTACAATATAATTTTGCAGTAATTGACTGAATCAAGAAGTAAAATAATCTCGAAAGATTTGGTTTATTTATAAGACAAATTTTTGAGGGTTTTGCTGTTGTTTTTGTTTGTGTAACCAATAGGTAGTGAGAAAAAAATGAAGAGTTTGTTTGCTATTTTGTTGTCATTTTTGTTGTTGTTGTATCCTGCGAATTATGCCTATGCATCCGATGCAACCGATTCGATAAAAGTTCCCGATCCCTGTAATTTTCGTCCGATTAACAGTGCAGATACTTTATACAAAACTTATGCTGAACAGGATTTCAAAAATCCAGAGGAAATTACTTCTAACGATGATGTATTAACAACCACCTTAACGGTTAAATATGGGGATAATAATATCGCTGGTTGTCCAGTGCATTTGCGCTCTTATAATGGTAAGTTAGTCGGTCCCACATTAAGGGTTAAACCGGGAGATACAATTCGCATAACATTGATTAATGATTTGCCGCCTCAAGATCATCCTGACAATCACCAGACGAATCAACAAACCGATGGGGATGGGGGTTGTTCTTATGAGATGGAGACTAAAACTAAGAACGAACCTCATGATTTTAATGTTACTAATTTTCATACCCATGGCCTTCATGTTAGCCCTAGTGGCTGTAGTGATAACGTCTTAAGGGTGATGAAACCAAGAGCAAAAGAGGGAGAGCCAGCAAAAGCATATATGATTGAAGTTAAAGTTCCGAAAGATCATCCAACAGGAACTTACTGGTATCATGCTCATCTTCATGGTTCAACTGCATTACAGGTTTCTAGTGGCATGGCTGGGGCCTTAATTGTGGAAGATAAAGAAGAAGATAAAATTCCAGAAATTAAGGATGCAGAGGAGAAAATTTTTGTTGTGCAGCAAATTGTCTATGACCAAAAAGGGGAAATTGAAAACTATGGCAAAAAGGAGGAAATTGAAAACTATGAGCCATTCGGTCCTACAGGTTGGCAGGACTCAAAACGACATGTTACCATTAATGGCCAAATTGTACCGATTATTAAAATGCGACCCGGAGAAGTGCAACGTTGGCGTTTTATCCATGCAGGAATTCGGGAAAGTATTCAACTAGAATTACGGAATGATCGGGTTCAAATCCCCCTCCATGAAATTGCTGTTGATGGTATTGCTTTAGGTAAGTTAGATTCATGGAAAAATAGCCCAGTTGAGCTTGAACCAGGTTATCGTAGTGATGTTCTGATTAAAGCTGAAATGCTTCCAGATAATCAAACAGAACAGGTGTATTTGTTGTCTGATAAACCTACAACATCCAAAAAGTCTTTATTAGGAGTAGCCGAAACGGGCAGTATCCTTGCTAAAGTAATTGTTGAGGGTCAACCTATGGATATGAAGTTACCCAGTGATGATCAATTAGCTACATTTAAAGCTAAAAATGCCCCTAAGGATATTCAACCTAGTGAAATAACCGGTAAACCTCAGGAGGTTATCTTCAGTATTATTAAGGACAAAAACGACGAAAGTAAGAACATATTTAAGGTTAATAACGCTCCTTTTGATCCTAAAAATGTCAGAAATCTTACCTTGGGTAAGGTGGAATCATGGGAGCTAAAGACTGCTTCTGATTCACTTGGTCCTACTCATCCTTTTCATATTCATGTGAATCCTTTTCAGGTTGATCGCAAAGATCCCAATGGAAACAAAGAGCGAATTTGGCGAGATACATTATTAATTGAGAAAAACGAAACGCAAACTGTCTACAGTCGCTATACTCGTTTTACTGGGAAATTTGTTCTGCACTGTCATATTTTGGATCATGAAGATCAGGGAATGATGGAAGTTGTTCAAATTTTGGATCCTCAAAAAGATCAAAATTCGGAACCTAAAGATGAAAATTTGGATCCTGAAGATAAGGGAATGATGGAAGCTGTTCAAATCAGTCATAATCCCATTTAAACATCACCCATGCCGCACAGGATTGTTCGGTATGGAAGTAATGCACGAGCGTAATGCACACAACTTCCCCTTAGACTTAGCTAGTGGTGAACAGGCTCCCGTAGCTCTGATTGCTCCTGCTATCAATGGTTAATTCCTAGTCTGAACGAAAAGGCACTCCCGCGAGGGGGTGCTTTTTTGTTGTTAGAATTGGGGAACAATGAAAAACGCTGCAAAATGCTTATTCTCAAAAAATCATCATTATGACCGCTCTCACTGGAAAATATACTCTTAGTCAATATTTTGAGCGGGAAATACAATCCCAAACTCGTCATGAATATCTGGATGGAAAAATTATTGCTATGACAGGAGGGACACCGACTCATAACCGCATTATTAGTAATTTATTAGTGGCTTTATATACTGGACTAAAGAATCAACCCTATGCCGTTTTTGTCACCGATCAACGTTTATGGATACCTGAGCGTCAAATAGCTACCTATCCTGATATTATGGTAGTGTCTGAACCTCTCACTTATCAAGAAGGACGCAAAGATACTTTAATTAATCCTGTTTTAATCGCTGAGGTTTTGTCTGCTTCAACGGCAAATTACGACAGAGAAGAAAAGTTTGCCGCTTATCGAACCATTGCAACCTTTCAGGAATATTTATTGATTTCTCAGGAAAAATGTTATATTGAACATTTTCAAAAGGAAGGCGATTGCTGGGTGTTTACAGCTTATGAATCTGATAGGATAATTCATTTAAACTCTTTGCGGGTTGAGGTGGAGATAGCAGATATTTATAACAAGGTAATCTTTAGTTAAAGCTTTAAATTTGAAGCTTTTGTTATCATTAAACTAAACTAATCTTGGTCAGGAGTTAATTTTATGATATCCCCTCAAATTATTGAACTGGAACAAAAGTTACGAGATTTTTCGGTTGAAGATAAACAATGGTTATTAGAGCAGTTACACAAGCATTTAGAAGGTTTCAAAGAAAATGTAAATAGAAAACAGGTCAAAGATTTGATTATGGAAACATTAAATGAGGTTCAAAATATGCCCGATAATTGTTATCATGAAGTTTGGCAAAAATTTGATGACGCTTGTGTGAGAATTTCAGGAAACTTAGAAGAATCTGATTTACTATGATGTTTGCTCAAGATTCACCTCTTGTTATTCTTGATACTTCGGTTTTTCTTTCAGCTTTGTTAAGTAAAAATCCTAACAGTGCGCCTTGTCAAATTATTCGTTATTGGCGGGAGGGTAGATTTAAGTTAGTTATTTCTCCTCAATTATTGGAGGAATTGGTTGAAAAACTATTAGTGAAAAATATTGACAGAAATGATATTAAGGAGATTTTAACGGCTATTTTTTATACTGCTATCAAAATTCAAGGCATTTATCAAGCAACGCTACTCGATCAGGTTGATCCAAATGATAATATGTTTTTGGCAGCCGCTTACGAAATAGGTGCTGATTATCTAGTTTCTTTAGATAAAAAACACATTTTACCGCTAAAGCATTATCATCATACACAAATTTTATCCCCAAATTTATTCTTACAAGTCTTACAAAATAGTTAAAGGTAAAAAGGCGATCGCATCTATTTGTAAAGAGATAATCCTAATCGTTAGGATTTCTTTTAAGATAGGATTTAAACACAGGATTAATAGGAAAATAGGACGAGGTTTCTGATGGTAATTTATCCAGTAAACAGCGTCTTATTAATGACTGAATAGTTGCCCAAAATTCAGAAGTAGATAA
>NZ_JAPZRB010000142.1:0-20207 GCF_027531105.1 Microcystis sp. LE18-22.4A | reverse complement strand
TCCCCGCTTGGGATTTACTTCGAGAAGCCCAAAATCGCTGAAACCCAGATATATCAAGGAAAATCATAAATCGAGGTTAACCCTTTGTCCCGTAATGGTTTGAGCCTTTTTTGCTGACCGAAAACGCCTAAGTCCCACTATGTCCAGCAACAGCACAACATCAGTGAAGAAATCGGCACTCGGCAAGGGGCAGTATGAAAATGGGATCACTTATTTAGATTTCAGATGGTATATGGTAAAATTTGCATAATTCAGTAAGATTAGTATTATCCTATATTATTTCAACTCAACTTCCTATGAGTAACAAATCTACGATTAAATTGGTGATCGCTTTTAACGATCCTAACCTGGAGCCTGAAGAACGCGACGAACAGGCCCAAGTATTACTGACAGAACTACAACAGGCAGATGAAGTTGAATCGGTTAAACGCATTCTTGATCCCAATCCCCCTGAAGGTAATAAGTCGTTGGGCGGTTTTTTGGGTGGAATCTTAATGACCGAAGTTAACCCCGCTAATGGCAAAAAACTGTTAGGGTTTCTGGGCGATCGCCTGGGAGGTAAACCGATAGAATTGTCGGTAGAGGCCAAGGGTCGCAAGTTGACGGTTAAGGCTCACAGTCGAGAAGAATTGGAAATGGCTATTAAAGCGGCTCAAGACTTTATCTCAGGTTAAAGAAGGTATTATGGCAAAATTTGCTTTGTTAATTGGTGTGAGCGAGTATTCCGAAGGATTGCGCCCAATTTCTAGTGCCATTCTAGACGTTGAAGCAATGCGCCGAGTATTAGAGCATCCGGACATGGGAGCCTTTGATCAGGTTACAGTGTTGTCTAACCCAGACCAAAGGAGTATGGAAAGAGCAGTCGAGGATTTATTTACTAATCGCCAGAGAGACGACTTAGTTCTTTTATATTTTTCTGGACATGGTCTTAAAGATCAAACGGCTGAATTTTACCTAAGTGCAAGAGACACTGAGCGTGATCAGAATGGAGAGCTTCGTATCTCAACAATTTTAGCCGCAAGTAAACTTAATAAGTATATGAACAATAGTCGTTCCCAAAGGCAGATGATTATTCTCGACTGCTGTTTTAGCGGAGCATTAGTTCAGGGAATGCTAAACAAAGGGGAACTTAACATTCAAGACATTCAAGAGGAATTAGGAGGTAGAGGAAGGGCGATTTTAACCTCTTCTAGTCCGATTGAATATTCTTTTGAGTCGGAAGATAAAGATTTGTCCATCTATACAAAATATCTAGTTGAAGGAATTGAAACTGGTGCAGCAGATAAGGATGGTGATCAATTAATTTCTGTTAATGAATTGCATGAGTATGCCAGCGAACGAGTAAAGGAAGCTGCCCCGGCAATGACTCCCAAATTTTATCTTTCTCTTGAAGGAGAGGATACTATTTATTTAGCCAAATCTCCTCTTGCTGCCACTAATCCTATATTTATTTATCGTGAGAAGGTTAGAGAAATTCTAGATGAATGGAGCAAGGAAAATATATGTAAAGAAAATTTTAATCGTGTAGAAAGAAACTGCCTAAATGAACTAAGAAACGAATTAGATTTATCATTACAGGAGGCAGATATTATTGAACAAGAGAATCTTGCGCCATTCAGAAAAAGATTACAAAATCTAACAGAGTACAAAGCAACTTTTAGAGAATTATTAGCTGATTCTATTTCAATAACAGAAGGAAACAGAAGGAGACTAAAAGAGTTACAAAGCCGTTACGGGCTGAGGGATGAGGATATTCAGGTGATTGAAGAAGAAGTGCAAAATGAGGTTTATCCCATTATTCCGACGATTCCACCAATCACTTCTTCTTCTGCAAAAATCGCCCAAATTTTGCATTTTATAAAAACTTTAAAGCCCCAAAATTTCAAATTAAATCTGCCAGTTAGCATAGGAATACCATTAATAGCAGTTGTAAGTTTAATTGCCATTAATCGCCATAATATTATTACTCCATTAATTCCATCTGATTGTCCAAAACAAACGGGCGACTTTATTAGTGAAGGAGAAGAAGTTCTTAATTACTCTCAATCGTTTAACAAGAAGAAAGGTACAGAATATTTTGCACAGTGTGATTATCAAAAAGCTCTGTTAAGATTTAAGGACGCATGGCAACAGGATAGGCTAGATGCAGAAACATTAATTTACTTAAATAATGCTTTACTAGAAGCCAATAAAATGCAATATTACACGATTGCTGTTGCTGTTAGTATTCCCAAAAATCAAAGTGACTTTAATGATGATGATGGTGATAGTCGAGCAAAAGAAATGTTACGAGGAGTAGCGCAATTACAAACAAAAATTAATCTGGGACTTTTAAATGACAATGATCCATTCCTCAAGTATTTTCCAGATCAAGATTTTATCAATAAAAAAGCGATTAATGGTAAGGGATTAAAAGTTGTCATTACTAATGATGAAAATGACGAATTACTAGCCAAAAAGACAGCATCATCTCTTTCCCAGCGTCCTGAAATTTTAGGGGTTGTTGGTCACTATCCCAGTGAAATGACTCTAGCAACGGTGGATATTTATAATCAAAATAATTTAGTTTTGATTTCTCCCGGATCAACGACTAGCGAGCTTACTAAATACCCCAGAAAAAATTTCCTGCGAACTGTTTTTTCCAGCGATCAACAATCTCCTGCCATTGCAAAATTTTTGCAAGAAAAGTCTATTAAAAAAGTGGTGGGCTTTTATAGTGAAGGAAGTCCATTTAGTGAATCTTTTTTTAATAGTTTTAAAACTATTTTTACACGCCCTCCATTCTCTGGAACTGTAGTAAAATTAGATGAATTTGATCTCGGAAATAATTTTAAGGCAGAAGAAGCCATCCAAGAGTTACGAAAAAGACAAGGAAAAATAACAGAAGAAATAGGGCTTGTACTATTCCCAAAAGCAATTGGCGATGCTCAAGGCGATGCAATTAGACTTATAAAACTTAATAATAGTCAAAATTGGGTTATCGGATCATGGGGGCTTCGTAGTTCTCGTACCTTAGAACAAATTAACAACCTACAACCTTTTCAAAAGTTTGTTATTACGGTTCCTTGGGATTCTTTAACCAGTCCTAACCAGGATTTTCTTAAGGATGCTAAAATTTTATGGACTACAACTTCTGTTAATGCAATAACGGCCCTATCCTATGATGCAACTCTTGCTCTAACAAAAGCTCTAGAAAAGGCAAATACTCCCACACGAATTAATATCCTTGAACAATTAAAGTCTCTTGATTTTCTTGTCACTAAAGGTGCAACTGGGACAATTCAATTCGATGAAAATGGCGATCGCAAGAAACTTGATGAAAATGGCGATCCCCAAAATCCCTCCGTAGAATTTGTTCACATTGTGGAGTGTCGGACACTAAGTTCAGATTTTGCTTTTGTCCCAATCAAGTATCCTACGGCTAAAGATGCTGGTTTATCCTGTTTAAACTCACCCAAAAAACCTAGTCCCTAGCTAATCAGGGTTGGTTGAAAAAGTCTGAAATGCCGCTAGGAAAAAGGTTTCGACTCAATCAAGCGATCGCCGCTTTTGTAGGTTGGATTGAGGAACGAAACCCAACACAGAATTAGATAACCAACTAAAATAATCTATACTAAGCCAATAAAGCCTGTTTTATTGGGTTTGCTGCCTCCTATTGACAGTAGGCTAAAACTAATAATGAATATCATCGTCGCAATCACTCGTGGACTGGAGACAACAACTAATTATTTTTACCCGTTACCCGGAATTGGGGAAAGTAAAAACCCGTATGATTCCAGCTTTGGCAGCCGAGGGAGCCGAAGAATTGCACCGCAAACTGGCCGAATATACTCTCAGTAAATTAGCGGGTTTGAGGAATTTTCTCTCTCTGATCATTTACTACCATGGCGGCAGCGAGGAAAAAATGCGTACTTGGTTAGGTGTGCATTATTCCTATCATGCTCAACGGGGAAAAGACTTAGGAGAAAAGATGCAAAATGCTTTTGCCGATGGTTTTGCTCAAGGGATGACAGCGATCGCTATTATTGGCACAGATTGCCCAGAAATCGGGGAAAAAGAGATTTTAGCAGCCTTTGAGGCCCTAAAAACCCACGATATGGTTTTAGGGCCGGCGTTAGATGGGGGATACTACCTAATTGCTTTAAAACAGGTCTTTCCAGAGCTTTTTGACGGTATTCCCTGGGGAACGGGGGAAGTCTTGGCAAAAACTCAGACAATCGCCGCTAAACTGGCTTTAAAAACCGCTTATCTGCCTAAATTAGCCGATATTGATCGCCCGGAAGACCTGCCTATCTTAAAAAAATACCTGCCGGAATTAAGGTTGAACGATGACGGGGGTTCCCATGCGGACTAAATCAAACAACACTTTCACATCCCGATTCCGCATCCGCACACAACCATGGGAAGCGGCGCTACCGAGGGAATTTTCTGCGGGGGTGCCATGAAAACCGATGGAATTTTTGCCGTCACTCCAAAAACCGATCCATCTTTCCCCTAGGGGACTATTGGGACCGGGGGTGCTGACTTTGCCTGTCCAAGGACTTTTCCAGACGGGATTGCGAACTAATTCCCGCACTTCAAATTTACCGGTGGGGGTTTCCCAGCCTTTTTTGCCGACGGCGACGGTAAATTGTGCTAAAACTTGCTTATCTTGATAAACGTAAACTTTTCTCTCTTTCAGTTTTAGAACCAGATGGGTAGCGAGAGTTTGATTGGCTGCGGTATTCGGGGTGACGGTGCTGATTTGGTTAGCTTGGGCCGGATATAGGGGTAAACAAGTTAATCCTAATCCGATGATTAAGAGGGTCAAATTTCGTTTGAACGCCATTATTCCCACACTCCTCAATTGCGATAGCGATAATTTTTAAGGATAGCAAATAGGGAACTGTTTGGAAGCTCAAGCCGCTTATACTGTGCCAGTTTTAGCTTCGTACTGCCGACAACCTTCACAGGGACCTGGGGGATTAACCGCACAACGCAAATGGGGGGAATAGGCATTAAAACGACAACTAAGATCACCGATCAAGGCCGGTTTATTTTCTGTCTCTAGAGGGATTGACAAAAAATCACTGGCCATCACCGTGCTGTATTCGTGACGATAGCGAATCCCCCTCAAACGGTTACTTAATCTCTGTTGGGATCGGTTAATCAACCAGAGACTAACGAGAGAGGGAAAGAGGGCAAGGATAAAAACAAAGGTTATCCTGATCACGATTTCAGTTTAGGCGATCGCCAGTGCTGCTAACTTATTATTGAGGCCGGCGCTAGAAATTAGGCCATAACCAGGGAAGACTTAAGGGGTTCTTCCTTTTTGCTTTCATAAACTCCCGCAGTACTGGGGAATCCTCTGGTTAGTTCCCGCACTTTAATCTCACCTGCTTGCAGGGATTTGGTCAAAATTTCCATGGCAACCACGGGTTTACCCGCACCACAGAAGAATAAATCGGCGGCGAAATAGCCGTGTTCAGGCCAGGTGTGGATCGCGATATGAGATTCAGCTAAAGTCGCCGTCGCGGTAACTCCGTGGGGACTGAACTGGTGGACACACAAATCGATCAGCGTTGCTTCTCCTGCCGTAATTCCATCGAGGATAGCGCGACGAATGCGCTCGGGATCGTTGAGGAGGTCAGCAGGTACTTGCCAAGCATCGACAATCAAATGGGTTCCCAGTTTGGTCATTTTTTTTTCAATACTCCCTATCGAAAAACCTTCACAGATTTACCAGTATAACACAATTTTTCTAACTTGTGCAAAAAAGATCTGGTTTTTCTCGGTTACTTTTTCTAAAAACTGGGACAGGGTGGGGGAGAAGGGTGTGGGGTGTGGGGTGTGGGGCGAAAGCTTACTTCTGCTTGACAATAGTATCGTTAGGCGTTAGAATTTGATCATCAGTTATAGCGGTGTGCAGTCGTATGAGGTACAGTGTCACGAGCTATAAACCATGCTAGGCAAAGCTTGGTCTGTATCTCACTCAAGCGCTTACCGCTATAATCAGTTATCAAAGTGACAGTTATCATATGATCATAAATTTCAAGTCCGAAGAGACTAAGCTCATTTTCGAGGGGTTTCAGTCTCGTCACTATCCCCCTGATATTCAATCGGTCGCTCTACGAAAACTGCTAATCCTTGCAGCGGCGTTATCGATTAATGATCTGCGTGTCCCACCGGGTAATCGGTTGGAGAAGTTGCAGGGCGATCGTCAGGGCCAGTACAGCATCCGTATTAATGACCAATGGAGAATTTGCTTCATTTGGACTGATGAAGGCAATGCTGATCAGGTAGAGATAGTGGACTACCACTAAAATTAGCTAAATGCAATGAACAGCAACACTTCGACACATTTCGACAGGCTCAATGTAAAAGCTCAGTTCCACCGTTTGCCAAATATCCATCCCGGTGAAATCCTCAAGTTAGATTTTCTGGAACCGCTCAATATTACCCCCTACAGACTGAGCAAAGATTTAAGCGTAGCTCAAACTCGTATCGGTGAGATTTTAGCGGGTAAGCGTAGTATCACTGCGGACACAGCTTTGCGTCTGTCACGATATTTTGGTAACAGTCCTCAGTTTTGGCTGAATCTTCAAACAGACTACGATCTCCGTCAAGCTCAGGCAAAGAATGCCGAAGTTTATAAGCACATTCCCATCACTCCATTTATAGATGTAGCTTAGGGGACTAATTTTATCTAGGAGGGGGGACAGGATTAGTGGGGACGGTAGTACTGGGAGAAGCGGCGGGAATGGGGGGATTTTCGGGTTTACGGACTTGGGGGACGGGTAACAGATAGAAAAGTAGGGCGCAAGCGACAAGACTGCCTAATCCCGCCAAAAAAGGTACTGTTCGACTGGCCACCGATTCATTCACCTTATGGTAGCGACGGGAAACTGGCTGTAATTTCAGGGTTAGGTCAGGTAAAGTGCGAGTATCGGCAAAAAATTGGTCAATCGCTTCTATTAAATCGAATAACTGCACGGTACTGATTTCTATCTTCACCGGACTTTCCGGGATATTCAAGTCCGTTGATGGATACCAAACCAGACGATGGAGATTCTGGTCAATCTTTTCTAGGTACACATGATCTGGTTCATGGACGGGGTCTTGGGGATGACGAACACCACTCAAAAATTCTTGGGCATACTGACTGACCGCTTGGACCAAATTTTCCAAGAAAACCCGACCACCTTGCAGGACTTTATTGGCCCCGATTAACCGACATTCTACGTTAGTCAAAATTGAGAGTAAAGGTCGGCTATCACCGGGGTTAGCTGGGGCGAAATCATCGCCGAAACCATCGAGAATCAGGGTACAATTGGGCAAGCTATACTGTCTTCTCATTTTTACACGATCTCCCCATCAAATAAACTAATCCAAAACCGCTGCATTCCCGTCGTACCAGTACAAAATAATAACTGATCGAGGAGGGATAAAGCCAGTTCATTTAAAGCATTTTCATCGGCTAGATAAACCGATACTTTGGCCCGGCGGGGGTTCATGCGACTGCGAAAATTGGAGCGAAATCGTTCTAGGTATTCTGATAAAAGAAAATTATTATCCACGGGTAAACCCTTTGATTCCATCTGTTGCCGCGCTAACAGTAATTGTCGGATGGATATAGCTAGGGGTTTGGCCCGGTAACTGGCAATGATAACTAAAGCTTTTGCTTGGTCAAGGGTGAGACGGTCGAGAGTGTAGGAAATTCGCCAGGGATTGGTACAGCGTAAGCGCCAGAAAATAATCCGGTTTTTGACAATTTTATCGAGTCCTAGTTCTTTACAGAGGGCTAACAGGGCCTCCCCGGCACCGACTTCTAAGGATTCCAACGCTAATAGCATTAAATCGATATGCTGTTGGAGATGTAGGGCGCATTGCTGACTGGCAATCGGAAAATCGGGTAAAACGCTTAAAATAACCGGTTTTTCTGGGGCTGATGTTGTAGATTCGGGCGTTAGGCTAGTAGAGGTCATGATATAGGAGAACTAAAACACAAGGGCGATCGAGTCAGGGTATTGTAAATTGTATTGTATAGATAGCTGTCCCCCATTTTACGAGACACGGAAACTGAATGGATCTGAAATCATTGATTCGCGATATTCCCGACTTTCCCAAACCGGGTATTGTCTTCCGCGATATTACTACCCTACTCAATCATCCCCAAGGATTACGTTACACGATCGATACCCTAACGGCAAAGTGTCGCGATTACGGTTTATCCCCCGATTACATTGTCGGTATGGAATCCAGGGGTTTTCTCTTTGGTGTTCCTTTAGCATACCAATTAGAAGCGGGATTTATTCCCGTCCGGAAACCGGGCAAATTACCCGCCGCCGTTCACAGTATCGAGTATGATTTGGAATACGGAAGCGATAGCCTGGAAATTCATCAGGACGCGGTGGCATCCCATCACAAAGTCTTAATTGTCGATGATTTAATCGCGACGGGAGGGACGGCGAAAGCGACGGCCGATTTATTAGAAAAAATTGGTTGTGAGGTGTTAGGATTTGCTTTTATCATCGAGTTAATCGACCTCGGTGGTCGGGAAAAATTACCCGATTTACCGATTATTACCATTATCGATTATTAGGTTTTTTCTATGACGGCGACCGATGATAATTATAAGGCTGCAACCGCTCGATCGAGTGCTAATGGGTTACAATCTCTCCTAACTAGCGAAACTTTTTTATATATTGTCAAGCGTGTTCTCCAGGGTTTATTAACTCTGTTGTTGGCCTCGGCGTTGAGTTTCGCTATTATCCAATTAACCCCCGGCGGTTTTCTGGCTTTGCTTGACCTTAATCCCAAGATTAGTCAGGAAACTAAAGAACAATATATTGCCCTTTTTGGTTTAAAAGACCCGCCGATTGTCCAGTATTTTAAATGGTTGTGGCAAGTGGTAACTCAGTTTAATTTTGGTCTGAGTTTTACCTATTTTCGTCCCGTGTCTTCCCTATTATTAGAGAGAATTCCAGCGACGTTATTAATGTCTTTGACTTCCATCATTTTAACCTGGGCGATTGCGATTCCCTTGGGCATTGTCAGTGCCGTCAAACAAAACCAATTTATCGATAAATTTTTCCGAGTTATCAGTTATCTTGGTCAAGGTTTCCCCAGTTTTATCACTGCCCTTTTACTGCTAATTCTCGCCCAAAATGTCTCGCCGCTTTTACCAGTGGGTGATATGACCAGTATTAACTATTCGGAATATTCCCCTATCGGTAAAGTTTTAGATATCGCTTGGCACATGATTTTACCAACTATTGCCCTGACAGTTACCAGTTTTGCAGGATTACAAAGATTGATGCGGGGACAATTGTTAGATGTTCTTCGACAGGATTATATTCAAACCGCGAGGGCGAAAGGTTTACCGGAAAATAAAGTTATCTATGTCCACGCTTTACGCAATGCTATTAATCCCCTGATAACTCTTTTGGGCTTTGAATTTTCTAGTTTGTTAAGTGGGGCATTTATCGCCGAATTTTTCTTTAACTGGCCCGGATTAGGTCGTTTAATTCTGCAAGCTGTGACGGCTAAAGATTTATATTTAGTTATGGGCAGTTTAATGATGGGGGCTACTATGTTGATTATCGGTAATCTTCTGGCTGATTTACTTCTCAAAGCTGTAGATCCTAGGATTAAATTGGAGGATTTAAAGTAGGGGAAATGGGGAAATTTTATCAGTTATCAGTAAACAGTAATCAGTTATCAGTGGGGAGATGGGGAGACCACTGCGTGCGCGTTGCGGGGGGAGACCACTTCGTGCGCGTTGCGGGGGGAGATGGGGGAAATTTCAACTAAAACCCTAAAACCCCAAAACCCTAAAACACCAAAACCCAATCCCCAACCCCTAACCCCTTTTTTCCTTTTCACTTTTTACTTAACAAACTATGTTAGCAACTACACATTATTTACTCAGGTCAAAACAAGACGGACAATATCTAGTGGCGCGTCTGAGAAAAGGTGAAAGCGAAACTCCAGCTAGTTATCTGCTTCTGTTTAAAGAATCCTACGATGCTTTAAGTTATATCAATACCCATGCTCAGGATTTGGCCAATAATTTTTCTGTGGAAACTCTCTCAGGAACACAATTAAAGGGACTGATGCAGCGATGGGGATTTGCAGGAATTGGTTTAGTTAGTGAACCTTTGGAACCACAGGTGCAGTTTTTAGCCTACGAAAAAGGATTTAATCTCTAAACTATGAAAACGCTGTTAATCACTGGAGTTAGTGGGTTTTTAGGTTGGCATATTTACCAAAAAACGCGCTCATACTGGGCAAGTTTTGGTACATACTTTAATCACAATGTCAATAGTAATGACCCGAATTTAATTAAAATTAACTTAACAGACTTAGCCGCAGTTAAAGAACTTTTTCAACAGATTAAACCCGACGCGGTAATTCATGCGGCTGCCCAATCAAAACCGAATCTCTGTCAAGAATTTCCCCAAGCATCCGAGGCAATTAATCTGACAGCTTCTCTAGAAATTGCCCGTTTGTGTAGTCAATATCAAATACCGCTAGTTTTTACCTCTACCGATTTAGTTTTTGATGGTAAAAATGCCCCCTATTCCGAAAATGATCCTGTTTCTCCCGTCAGTGTCTACGGTGAGCAAAAAGTAGCGGCGGAAAAGGGTATTTTAGCAATATATCCTCGGGCGGCTATTTGTCGAATGCCTTTGATGTTTGGTTCCCCTTCTCCCACCGCTAATAGTTTTCTGCAACCCTTTTTAAAAACCCTGCAAGAGGGAAAAGAACTATCTCTATTTACCGATGAATATCGTACAGCTGTTGGGGTTAATAGTGCGGTGAATGGTTTACTTTTGGCATTAGAAAAAGTGCAAGGGATTATTCATCTGGGGGGTAAAGAAAGAGTTTCTCGTTATCAATTTGGTTTACTAATGGCGGCAGTTTTTAATATTCCCAGAGAACAAATAAAACCCTGTTTACAGTGCGATTTTCCCATGATTGCGCCGCGTCCGCAGGATGTTTCTCTTGATAGTTCTCTTGCTTTTTCTTTAGGTTATCAACCATTAAGTATTAAAACCGAATTAGAGGCAATTAGAGATGAAATTATCTGAACAAAAGCGGACTATATTAATTATCTTGCTCCTTTTTTTTACCGCTATTCTCATGGTCAATTATTTTGAGGTAGGAATGACAGGAGTGTTAGCTTTTTTCGTTGCCTATCTTTCTAAAGGATTGCGAAAAGTTAAGTAAAAAAATTATTTTTTTTAATCAACAATCTCGAATTCTATTGACTGCTCTTGGGCAAAATTATAAGTAAAATGATCGACAATATTAGTATCGCTCAATTCGAGATTATAAAAATTGATCGCCGGTTGATCAAAAAGTGGGCCAGCGTGCCAAGTTCCCACCTCTAATTTAATAAAACAGTCCCCAGGGATGCGAAAAACCTTTAATTTTTCTAAATCCGGTTGAGGATAAGGACTAGGGGGGGCCACTCCTAAAAACCACTCTTGTCCCCCCAAAGAACCAAGACATTGGGTACATTGACTATGACGAGTAATTCGCTTAAATTTACGTCCGCGAGTCTGTAAACGCATAATATAAAAGCGTGGCACACCGTTTTTTAAATGCAGTTGTGCATCGCT
Organism: Microcystis sp. LE18-22.4A; assembly: GCF_027531105.1. Classification (NCBI taxonomy): domain Bacteria; kingdom Bacillati; phylum Cyanobacteriota; class Cyanophyceae; order Chroococcales; family Microcystaceae; genus Microcystis; species Microcystis sp. LE18-22.4A. The sequence goes on along the minus strand of NZ_JAPZRB010000142.1, from coordinate 8,601 downwards.
TTCATCAAACAGTTTCCCGTCATGGCTAGGGGTTATTAATTGACCGTAGGGACGGAAACTCTCGGCAGTAATTAGTTGCGCTGACAGGGGAAGAACGGTAATCGAATTACTCATAAAAATTACTGCTGACTAACAGTTATAGCTGTACCATCTCGGAGAGAAAGAATATTATTAATAGCAATTCTTTCCCCGGCATTTACTCCAGAAATAACCTGATAAGCTTGCCCTTGAATCGTGCCGACTTGAATTGGTTTTTGTCTGACCACTAAACGCTCCTCGGCGTTTTCTTGACCTTCTTTAGCCTTTTCTTTTTCGGCCACAAAAACAAAATTCTGCGCCCCGATGCTAGTCACTGCTGTGGTGGGAATTAATACCCCCGGTTTTTGATCCCAAATTAACCGCGTCCGCACATATTGGTTATTGCGAAGACTGCCATCATTAGTAAAGGCAAATTTCACTAAAACCGATTGGGTAGCTTGGGAAACGGTGGGGGAAATAAAAGTTACTTGACCGCGAACCCCGGCACTGCCATCGGGATTAATAATTTCCACGGGCAACCCGACGCGCAGACGCGGTTGTAATTCCACGGGAATCTGCACATTTAGTTCCAAAGTTTTATTGTTAGTTAACGAGGTTAATTCTTCACCCAGGGAGATAATATCGCCGACTTTTCTTTGATTAAAATCGCCGACAAAACCATCAATCGGGGCGGTAATGGTGTTAAAAACTAAATTCTGACGCGTCGCCCCTAATTGCCCCTCAGTGCTGGCTACCGCCGCTTGACGACTGTTCACTGTTGCCGCTGCCGCCGCCACCTGTTGCCGTGACGCTAATTCGTTTTGAATGGCGATATTTAATGCTTCTTTGTTTGCCTGTAGGGTAGCTCTAGCCGCCGTCACCTGTTGACGGGCCGCATCACGATTTTTAGACCGGGCCTCTACTTCCGCCCTGGCGGCCTGAATGTCGCGGCGGCGATCATCTAAGTCCTGTTGGGGCTGTGCGCCTTGTTTGACCAGAAATTCGGCTCTTTTTAGGTTTTTTTCCGCTAAATCTAAATTAGCTCTCGCTCTCTGTAAATCAGCTTCGGCGGCGCTCAAGGTGGCGATCTGACTTTTAACATTAGCTTCCGCATTGGCCACATTTGCCCGATTCTGGCCAATTTGGGCTTTATTTGCCCTCGCTTGCGCTTGTCTTTGCCTTAAATCCGCCTCAGACGCATTGAGGTTCGCTTTGGCCGAATTTACCTGGCCGATGCTGGCGTTTACCTGTTGCTGTTGTTGTTCGGGATCCAATTCGGCGATTTTTTGTCCCTGAGTTACCTGATCGCCAGATTTAACGAAAATAGTCCGAATCCGACCGGTAATCTGAGGGGAGACGCTAACACGCTCTTGGGCGATCAAAGTACCCACAAATTCGCTACTTTGCACTAATTTGTCGGTGCCGAGGGTTTGCAGTTTGACGGGAACAGCCGCCGGTCCAGTGGCTTGGGGAGTTTGGGGGGCGCAACCGGTGATAATTAGGGAAACGGCGATCGACGAACCGATCGCTCTCGATACGTTAACGGATCGTTTAATCATTGTTAAATTTACGGGTTTTTAGCGGAAAAAGTGCTAGTAAATCGGAAAAGGAAGAGGAAGATGAGGAGAGAAGCTTTTCCTTAAATTTTATTCTACAGAATTGATCGCCGTGATTATTAAACCTCTGGCATAATTAATTTTTGAGGGTTCAAAAACGGCAAAAATAAGGATTAAATTGCCTAAAATCCGTCAATAGACCATTTAATTGATTATTATTCATTCTTACTTAATTCTCCTGACTACTGACTACTGACTACTGACTCCTAACCCTAACAACAATTTTTGATTTTTACAAGAGGTCTATTGTTTGCTTTGCCCTAAGCTAACAATATTACAGGTAACTAATCTTTGGGCGAGGGTGGTGTATTCTAGGCGACCACCGGCGATCTGATATTCGTCCCGGGGCGCCGGCAGATGACCGACGGGTGCATTGAGGGTATAGTTAAGATTTTCTTTAAAAATAATCCAATCACCATCTTTACGCCAACCGATGCGATCGCCAAAAGTTTGAAAATTTTCGATCGCCACTAAGCGCCCCGGTCGATTACCCGTCTCGATAAAAATGCGAAATTGGGTACTGAAACTAAAACGACCCCCGGAAGCTTCTTTCCAGAGTTGATCCATCTTTTGCAGATCCCAACAGGCCAATTTTTGCAGGTCTTCCATGCTAAACCAGCCCTGTAATTCCCGTCCGGTTGCTTTCAGCATTAAATTACGGGTTTCATCGTTAGCTTGCCGCCAATTTTGTTGAGCGAGGAAATTTTTCAGGCGAGTGTAATTAATGCCCGTGGTCGGTGATACCATTTCCCCAGAGGCGGCAGTCTGGGCAACGATCGCCGGCAAGGGATTGAGAAATAAAGCGATCGCAAGAGTGATCTGACACAAGGAAAAATTAATTCTCATAAACCCTATTTATTAACCTGATGCAAAGAAATCCTACAATAGCATAGACGAAATTTGCCGTTTTTACCGCCTCCTTAACGCCTATGGCTTTCACTTGGATCCGACACCACATTTTGGGATTGCAAGACTGGCAACCGGAAGAATACCAAACCCTGCTACAAACGGCCTCTAGTTTTCGTGAAGTTCTTTCCCGACGTACCAAGAAAGTGCCGGCCCTACAAGGTCAAGTGGTGACAAATCTTTTTTTTGAACCTTCCACCCGCACCCGTAGTAGTTTTGAACTAGCGGCGAAACGTCTCTCGGCCGATGTTCTCAATTTTGCCCCGGGTAGTTCCAGTTTGACTAAGGGGGAAACGATTCTCGACACCGCTTTAACCTATGTGGCCATGGGTACGGATATCTTTGTCATCCGACATCAACAGTCGGGGGTTCCCGATTTGATCGCGGGGGAAATGGATCGTTTGCAGTCGGGGGTCAGTATTCTTAATGCTGGGGACGGTCAACACGAACACCCCTCCCAGGGACTTTTAGACCTGTTTACGATCTGTTGTCTGTTAGATGAAGAAAATCCCCGTTTAGAACTGTTAGAGGGCAAAAAAATCGCTATTGTCGGGGATATACTCCATTCTCGTGTCGCTCGTTCCAATATCTGGAGTTTAACCACGGCTGGGGCGGAAGTACATTTGTCCGCACCCCCCACCCTACTGCCGAAATATTTTGGGGAATTGTGCGATCGCCTATTTCTCCACTGGGATTTAGAACCAGCTTTAGAAAAGGCCGATTTTGTGATGACCCTGCGACTGCAAAAAGAACGAATGACTGCCAATCTTTTGCCCAGTTTACGGGAATATCATCAAAGTTTTGGCATTACTCGTCCTCGTTTGCAATCCTGTCAACCGGGGGTGAAGGTGCTTCATCCCGGTCCTGTGAATCGGGGAGTGGAAATTAGTTCCGATTTAATGGACGATCCCGATTTTAGTCTGATTTCCCAACAAGTTACCAGTGGTGTCGCTGTCAGAATGGCTTTGTTATACCTGATCGGTAATCTTCGCGGCGACCGGTAAAAGCTTCTCAGGGATTTGCTCTTTTAGTCTGGTTTCATTGAAACAATCCTAAAGTTTTTATCAAGGTAAATATCATACTTTCTTCCTCCCTCACACACAGCATCTTCTGCTTCAAATTGGTTAGTCTCAACATCAAATTTCATCGCTTTAGGATTCCTACAACCCTGTTTTAGCAAAGCATCAGTCAACCGTGATTTTTCTTCAGGGGTCAAAGCCCGGTAATCACTACTATTAGCTTGACCCGCATAGATTGACATTCCTATAATGCTAAGAGATAGTAAGCTTATGATCGATTTGGTCTTCATTTTTTCAACTTCCTGAATACAGTAAAAACATCATTACAAGGGCTTTAGACCCAAATTTTCGGCAGTTAGTTTGGCACGATTACCGATCAACTTTATGTTAGGAAAAGCATACCTATTTTGCAATAAGTATAAATACTCAAGCTACCCCTAGGGCTTTTCTAGGAACTGCGACCGATACCGGATTCCGTTCTTTTTAAACTATCCCTTTTTTGCCTCTTCCAGGTCATGATAATGCTGATAAGCGCCGATTTCGGGGTTAAAGGGGGCGATTTCTTCGGTTACAGTTAATCCCAAACCTTCTAACATTGCTTGTAGGACAGAATCGGGGGCCAGACGGAGGTAATCGGGGTTAATTTCTAGGGCTACATGACGATTACCGAGGTGATAGGCAGCTTTGAGGAGTAAATCGGTTGAAGGGGCGGTAATAGTGATAACTGGTTCTGGTTTAGCAATAATTTGAATAATTTCGCCGTTTTCCCCCCGCAGGAAATCGCGGTCCTGTAGAATTGTGCCGCGGGGTAAACGAAAACAGAGGGAAAAACCTTCGGGACTATCGAGACGATAACGGCTGCGGGTGCGTTCTTCGGCCGTGAGTAAAAGGCTAAAAACTACCGTTTCTGGGGGAGGTGGACTAGCGGTATGACGGGGGGGTAAGCGCTCGGTAAAAGTTAACATGGTAGTGGTCAATGGGAAAAAACATTCTTAATTGTAGCCCTGACTGCAGCTTGACCCGAAAAACTGAGGAACTTTTTCTATTTATTCTCCCGTTGCCGACGAATCATCTCATTTTGCACCCGTCGTCTCAAGTTATCATCGGTACGAATCCGGTTAGTAATGGCGTTAAATTGAGCTGCGGTGAAGCCATTATCTTTGACAATCTCTTTTGAGTTATTACAATAATCGACGGCAATTCTTTGGGCATTAGCGGGAAGATTATTAAAGCTCTCCCGTTGGTTACAGGTAATTGCTGGGGGACTTTTGCCTAAAATTTGCGAAATTGCCTGATAAGCTTGTTTTCTTTCGGTTTCGATCAACAAAACTGCGGTCGCATAACGTTTGATTTGGTCAGCCGTAAAATCTTGAGTATAAGCGGAAGACTGGAAACTAACTACCTCCGTCGTCCAAGAAAATTCGGGAATCAGACCGCCAAGAATGGCGATTACTGCCAAAAAAGTCACAATAAAAGAACGTCTTAAGCTTTGACCTAGATCGGCTAGGGGATAGCAGTAAATCACCATGCGAGTTTGTCGCTGAATAGATAATGATAGCAAACTTTCCAGTTAAATCCTGCTTTTTTGAATATTTTTAACGATCATAAGTTCCAATTCTAGCGAATATCTCCTAGTCCCGAACCTTAATTTTTGGGCAGAAATTGCTTTGGTAAACTTTTTTAACGTTTCTAGGGGGAAAATTAGTCAAAAATCTTTGAGAGAACCGATGAACGATTTTTGGGAAGTTAGGATGCCTATGGCTTTTAGAGAATATTTATCGGCAATTTAGCTGGCTAATCTCTTTTTATTAGCTTATATCGCTGTTAATCTCTCGCTTATTCCCTTTTGTCTCTCGCCTTGGCGGGGAATCGGGGGGAAATCCAGATAAATTAAAGGTTTCAGCGATTCCGATCGAGACAATTCCCGCTTAGAATAATGCAGTGGAATATATAGCCAATGGGGATTTGAGGGATTATTTAGTGATCTCGATCCTGGCGAGTCCTCAACAGGAGAACCATAAACTACTGACAACCACCCTAAACTCAGAAAAACCGCAAAACAAGGAGTTAGCGCATGAATAAAGGTGAATTAATCGATCAAATCGCTCTCAAAGCCTCTGTCACCAAAAAACAAGCAGATGCTGTTCTCACTGCCGCCATCGAAACCATTATCGAAGCGGTTTCTGAGGGGGACAAAGTAACCCTAGTAGGATTCGGTTCCTTCGAGGCCCGGGAACGTCAGGCCAGGGAAGGACGCAACCCAAAAACCGGCGATAAGATGGAGATTCCGGCCACTCGCGTCCCGGCTTTCTCGGCGGGTAAACTGTTTAAAGACAGAGTGGCCCCAGATAAGGAATAATTACTGTTAAGCTTGGATCGCTGTAAGTCTTTTGCCTAGACCTAAACATGGTGGTAATCTTGACTGGGCGGCCGCCATTGCCGGCTGTCCGGTTTCCTCTATTCTCGATTTTTCTGCCAGTATCAACCCCCTCGGTCCGCCAGAAAGCGCCCTAACCGCTATTAAAAACCATTTAACCAGTCTGACTCGTTATCCTGACCCCGGGTATTGGCAGTTGCGTTCTGCCCTCGCTCAATGGCATGATATCGGGCCGGATTGGATTCTCCCCGGCAATGGTGCGGCCGAGTTATTAACCTGGGCCGGTCGGGAATTAGCAGCATTTGATAGTGTTTATGTACTAAAACCCGCTTTTAACGATTACGAACGGGCTTTAAAAAGTTTTGGTGGAAACATCTGCCAACATTCCCTAGATTTAACCACTTTAAAGCCGGTTAATCCCGAAAAACAAGGCTTATTACTCAATAATCCCCACAATCCCACGGGGAAACTCTGGACGGTGGCGGCCATTCGTCCCTATCTATCGCAATTTGGTTTGGTGGTAGTGGATGAAGCTTTTATGGATTTTTTACCCCCGCAACAACAGGAGAGTTTAATATCTCTCTTGCCGGAATATCCCAATCTCGTGATTGTGCGTTCCCTAACTAAATTTTACAGTCTCCCCGGTTTACGTCTAGGATACGTCCTCGCTCATCCCGATCGCCTGTTACAATGGCAAAGATGGCGCGATCCTTGGTCGGTGAATAATTTGGCCGTGGTTGCCGCTATTGCGGGAATTGAAGATAGAGATTTTCAACAACAAACTTGGGATTGGTTAACGGCGGCCCGCGAGGATTTATGGCAGGGATTAGCTAATTTTCCGCAATTACAGCCCCAAACCAGTGCCGCTAACTTCCTCTTAGTACAATCTCAATCTTCCTGTTTACCCCTACAGGAAGCTTTATTAAAATATCATCGAATTTTCATCCGCGATTGTCTCAGTTTCCCCGAATTGGGCAGCAATTATTTTCGGGTAGCTGTCCGTTTACCGGCAGAAAATCAACGATTATTATCGGCTTTAGAGAGTATTTTAGCCGCGTCTGATATTAACCACAAAAAGGCTCCCGCCAACTAGACGGGAGCCGCTGCCATCGAACTAAGGGAAATTAGTCGAGGTCAGGCATTGCCAATGCGGGTTCAGTCTCGCGGTCAATTCCTTTCTCGAAACCGGCGGCGGCGGCGCGAGCGCGTCCAGCGTGCCAGAGGTGTCCAATGAGGAAGAAGAAGGCGAGGGTGAAGTGAGAGGTAGCCAACCAAGCGCGAGGAGACACATAGTTAAACGAGTTAACGTCAGTGATAACGCCACCTACAGAGTTCAAGGAACCTAAAGGAGCGTGGGTCATGTATTCAGCCGCGCGGCGGACTTGCCAGGGTTGTACGTCATTTCTGATTTTGTCGAGGTCTAAACCGTTAGGACCGCGGAGGGGTTCTAACCAGGGACCGCGGAAATCCCAGAAACGCATGGTTTCACCACCGAAGATGATTTCGCCAGTGGGAGAGCGCATCAGGTATTTACCTAGACCGGTGGGGCCTTGGGCAGAAGCGACGTTAGCACCTAAGCGTTGGTCACGCACCAAGAAGGTGAAAGCTTGAGCTTGGGAAGCTTCCATACCGGTCGGACCGTAGAACTCACTGGGATAGGCGGTGTTGTTAAACCAAACGTAAACGGCGGCGATAAAGCCCATCATGGAAAGAGCGCCCAAGCTGTAGGACAGATAGGCTTCTCCAGACCAGATGAAAGCGCGGCGCGCCCAAGCAAAAGGTTTGGTGAGAATGTGCCAGATACCGCCAGCGATACAGATTAAGCCAATCCAGATGTGACCGCCGATGATATCTTCCATGTTGTTGACGCTGATAATCCAGCCTTCGCCACCGAAAGGAGCTTTGGTCAGATAACCAAAGATAACTGCGGGGTTGAGGGTAGGATTGGTGATGATGCGGACATCACCGCCACCGGGGGCCCAGGTATCATAGACACCGCCAAAGAACATGGCTTTAAATACCAACAACAGCGCACCACAACCCAAGAGAATTAGGTGATAACCGATGATGTTGGTCATTTGGTTTTTGTCTTTCCAGTCGTAACCGAAGAAATTAGAGTATTCCTCTAGGGTTTCCGGTCCGCGGATAGCGTGGTAGATACCACCAAAACCGAGTACAGCCGAAGAAATTAAGTGCAGAACACCAGCGACGAAGTAGGGGAAGGTATCGACTACTTCACCACCCGGACCGACCCCAAAACCGAGGGTAGCTAAGTGGGGGAGCAGGATTAAACCCTGTTCGTACATCGGTTTTTCGGGGATGAAGTGGGCGGTTTCAAACAGGGTCATTGCCCCGGCCCAGAAAACGATTAAACCGGCGTGGGCGACGTGAGCGCCGAGCAGTTTACCGGAGAGGTTGATAAGACGAGCGTTACCAGACCACCAAGCGAAGCCGGTGGAACTTTGGTCACGACCGGTAGCGGTAGGGATATTAGAGAGCGTTACCACGCGGGAGAACCTCCTCAGGGAAGATAAAGTTTTCGTGGGGTTGGTCTTGGGGAGCCATCCAAGCTCTCAGACCTTCGTTAAGCAGAATATTTTTAGTGTAGAAGGTTTCAAATTCCGGGTCTTCCGCCGCTCTCAATTCCTGAGAAACGAAGTCATAG
>NZ_JAPZRB010000115.1:0-1932 GCF_027531105.1 Microcystis sp. LE18-22.4A | reverse complement strand
ACTCAATTGTCTATCTTTTGGCATTAACCTGTTTGTGCTTTAAGTCTTTCCCTATATGGATTTCAGCTACTTTTGAGCGTAGGCGCTCTCATCGAATTTTATTTTAAGTTAATTATTTGCATAACAATTCCCGAAGAGCCGAAAAAAGCAAAACCTTATATTATACCATAAAAAAATTATGCAAGAGGTCTATTCTGATTAATCTGCGATTCTTGCTCTAGCTGTAAAGCAACTTTGTTGAGATAAGGAATTAAAGCGTATCCGATACATTCGGCTAAACGTGGGGGAACCGCATTACCAATTTGCCACATAGCTTTTTTCATGGTTCCCTCAAAAATAAACGAATCGGGGAAAGATTGAAGTCTGGCCATTTCACGGGCGGAAATAACTCGATTAAGATGGGGATGAATATGTGTACCTCCATGATTTTCTTTGATGGTCATACTCGGTTTGCCTGGATACTGGCGCTTAAAAGCATCAACGTAGGTTTCATAGAGAGAACCACCGGGGGGTACTCGTGCGATCCGTTCCATATACTTCGAGGAATGGCGTGTCCATTCATGATTAATTTCGGGAATAGGCGTGTAAGCAGGTAAATCGGAAATAGCCGACTCTATCGGAATATATTGATGAGGTAGTAATTGAGGTTGAGGATAAGGATTAGGTAGATCGAATCTATTAGCTATAAAAATTGCTCTCGGTCTAATTTGAGGAATTCCATAAGCGGCAGATTCAAGAATAGCGATCGAAATATTAGAATAACCGATCAATTCAAACTCTTCTAAGATAGTTTCTTTCACCTTGCCTTTTTGCATCGTGAGAATCCCTGGCACATTTTCCATGACGACATACCAAGGCTGAATTTCAGAAACCACTCTTATAAACTCTTTAAATAATTGATTTCGAGGATCATTGGGATCTCGTTTACCAGCGACCGAAAAACCCTGACACGGCGGACCTCCAACCACTAAATGTATATCGGGTGAGCCTGCCAAGATAAGCCATTTCTCTGCTTGAAAGTCATGAATATCACCGCAGAAATGATGGCATTGTGGGAAGTTGTACCGATGTGTTAATGAAGCGACAGGATTGATTTCAACACTTGCTGCTGGATGAAAATTTGCCTGAACTAAACCTTGAGTTATGCCACCAGCACCACAAAATAAATCAATGAAGTTATAAGTTAGATGAGGAGCGATCGGACAATTAACATCCACAAAAACTTGATGTAAATCACGCTTGATGGTCAGTAGTTCCCGTTGAATTTTTTCATAACGTCCTAATTTGACTTTTTTCGTCTTTTCAATATCTTGATTATTTTGAGGGAATAATGATAATTGAAGTTCTGACATTGCTCTGACTTGAATATATATGGTTTATTGTGACACATCGTCCACAAAAAATCAAGTCACGCCTATGGAAGGTAGAGTAACAAAGTCAAGCTACTTTTAACCTAGTCGTCATCAATCCCCGATCGCTCTCTACCCCACCATCCCCAACCCGCGACCATTGCCCATTTCCCACCCATTCCCGAAAGTGACGAGAAGAACCTAGGTTGGGTTGAAGCATTAAACCCAACGCCCGCTCATGTTACGCTACCGCTAACCCATCCTACAAATAATTGTGCCTCCCTACTTAACCTACATTCTCAACAGAGAAAACGGGTTTCTTCGAGAAACTATTTAGAAAACGGGTTTCTTTGAGAAACCCGTTTTCTGTATAATCTTAATTTTTGTTACAGCACCATTGAAAAATTGGGGACTGTGGGGCTAAAACTGTTAGCAATAAACCTTTGCAGTTAACGTCATGACTTCTCCCCTGTTGCCGAGCTTTCCTGCTATTGACGATGTTTTGTTCAATTTTGCTCAATCTGATGGCTTGAGTCAAGCTAATCAGGTGAATAGTGCGAGAAATCAGCGTTTAACCGCTACC